>JBCCKK010000225.1:0-5763 GCA_039027395.1 Verrucomicrobiota bacterium
ATGGGAGAGAATTGCTCAGGAGCTGCTTTAGGCAATGTTCGCATCGGATACTTATCTCGACGCTCAAAATCTCGGTGGTTCTCTCGTTTTGGTTTACATGGTTTGCCTGGCACATAGCACTGGCTGTAAACCAAACTCGTTAAGGCAAGGATACCCAGGGCCGCGAGAACAGTATTTTTGAGGTCAAGCATGGTTAAAGCGACTTGGGCAGTGATCTTTGAGGTGCTACCGCAGAAAGTTGTAACTTTTGGCTTATGACTTCATTAGTCAATTTGGAAGGAGAGCCTTCCCAGACGATTTTTCCAGCAGAGTTTACGAGCAGCGCATGAGGAATGCTGTTTACTCCGAAGCGCTTTTGCAGCTTTCCGTTAGAGTCGATGCTCATCGGGTACTTTACGCCATACTTTTTTGTAAAATCTTTAATCTCTTGAGGGGTTTCTTTGCTTAGGCCAACAACAACCAACCCTTTTGGTGAAAAGGTTTTGTGAATTTTGTTTAGATGGGGAACGCTTCGTTTACAAGGACCACACCATGTGGCCCAGAATTCTACGAGTTTGGGTTTGCCCTGAGTAGAGCGTGGAGCATTTGCCACGTATTGTGCCGGTAACGCTGGCATTTTTTTGCCAATATTGCGCTTTGTGCTTCCGGCATCGAGAGAGGGAGAAATGAACAGCAGGGCCAACAGAGCAAGTAGGAGAGCTTTCATGGTTGGAGCTTATTCGTAAAAAAGGTCGCCGCAAACCAAATAATAGGCCTATAGAACCTTTGGAAGTTTGCGAGGTGTTGGAGGGGGTGAGCCTTTAATGGCCTCTTCGATGGCTTTATCTTTGAGGTCAGAAGGGTGGCCTTCCCACAGAATTTTGCCTGTCCCATCTACTAGCAAGGCATGGGGAATTCCTTTAACACCGAAGTAGTTTTGCAGACGCCCACCACGATCGATTGCAATGGGGTATTCCATTTTTTCGCTTACAACAAAGTCTTTTACCTTTCTTTCGGCTTCTTTTGTGAAGCCAATAACGACTAATCCTTTCGAACTGTAACTACGATGAACTTTGTTAAGGTGAGGAATATTGTCAACGCAGGGGCCACACCATGTGGCCCAGAATTCAATGAGTTTCGGGCGCCCAACGATTGATTGAGGAGCATTAGCGACAAAATCCGGTTGAATCTTCGGTATCTGATTTCCAACGTTCTTCCTCGTGCTGCCTGCATCGAGATGGCTGGAGCTCCAGCAAATTATGAACACCATGAATAACGAAACTGTGATGGATAATCGCCTCATAAAAGGCATGTTATTTGGAGGTGACTAGCTGGCAAATATAAACGATTCCCGCTGGCAAAAGAAATTTGGTTCGATAGTCTTCCGGGCTATGTCGGAAAAGCTAACCCCCATGATGCAGCAGTATCGGCGGGTCAAGAGTGAAATTCCTGCCGGGACGCTTCTTCTATTCCGTTTAGGTGACTTTTACGAAATGTTTTTCGAGGATGCGAAAGAAGGGGCTTCCATTCTAGGCCTGACATTGACGAAGCGTAATGGTGTTCCGATGTGTGGTGTTCCCTTTCATGCTGCAGATAACTACATCGCCAGGCTTGTCGAGGCCGGGAAACGGGTGGCGATTTGTGAGCAGACGTCCGAGCCAAAACCAGGGCAAATTGTGGAACGGCAGGTCACACAAATCTTGAGCCCAGGGAATACGAGCCATCTAGAGCTTACTCAACCCAAAGAAAATCGATTTTTAGCCTCGGTTGTCGTTTCTGGTCCCGTCATTGGTTTCTCTTTCTTGGATTTAACAACCGGTGAATTCCGAGTCACTGAGTTTTCTTCCTGCGAAGCGTGGATCGATGAAATGCTTCGTCTTCAGCCCAAAGAGATCATTTATCCCGAGGAGCAAGAGCTGCCGCAAAGACTCGAAGCAGCGACGCAGGTTTCCGAATCGGATTATGATGCTTGGGTGTTCGAACAAGGGTATGCTGTTTCGTATTTGCAGGAACACTTTGCAGTGCAGTCGCTTGATGGTTTTGGCTGTTCTGATTACGCGATGGGTATTGCTGCTGCGGGGGGGCTTCTCCACTACGCAAAGCAGCGACTTCTCGCTTCGGTCGATCATGTTCGGTCGCTTTTGCCCTACCGAGGTGGCGATTATCTTGTAGTGGATGCGACAACTCAAAGAAACTTGGAGTTGATCCAAAGTCTTGGAACATCTGCTTCGGATACAAGTCTCTTAAAAGCATTAGATGAAACCGTAACGCCGATGGGAGGAAGAGAACTTCGACGTTGGTTGCTACATCCCCTAAGAGATGTGGAGATGATTGAGCAAAGGCAACAGATGGTGGGGCGTTTTCTAGAAGACATTGGGCCTTTAGAGGATATCCGAGACTTACTACGTGAGGTAAAAGATTTGGAGCGTTTGATTACGCGGTTATCTCAGGGATCGGGTAATGCGCGTGATCTGCTAGCACTGGGGAAGTCTTTAGATCCGTTACCGGGACTACAGATGGCAGTCGCCCATTTAGAAACGTCTTTGGCAGCTTCACTATCGGAACGCATCCAACCACAACCTGATTTGGTGGACTTGGTTGGTAAAGCGATTGTCGATGAACCTCCCCTTTCTCTCAAAGAAGGGGGCATCATTCGGGATGGATATTTTCCTGAGGTGGATGAACTTCGCTCTGCGGCTCGCGACGGAAAAGCGTGGATAGCCGAGCTGCAAGCTCGTGAGCAAGAGCGGACCGGAATTAAATCGCTGAAGGTAAGGTTTAATCAAGTGTTTGGCTACTACATCGAGATTACAAAATCAAATCTAGGACAAGTTCCAGACGAGTATACGCGCAAGCAAACTCTCGTGAATGCCGAGCGCTTTATTACTCCTGAATTAAAGGAGATGGAGTCGAAGATTTTGGGAGCGGAAGAGCGGATACAGAAACTCGAATACGAGCTATTTATCAATCTTAGGAAAGAAGTAGTTCAATATATTCGGCCGATTCAAGAAGCGGCACGAGCAATCGCTGCGTTGGATGTGCTTTCGTCTTTTTCGGTAACAGCTCGATTACATCAATATTGCCGTCCAAAGGTTCGCACAGGTGGGCGCCTGTTTATTGATGAAGGTCGGCATCCTGTTTTGGAGCAATTAGAAGACGCAGAACGATTTGTGCCAAATGATGTCAATCTCAATGAAGACGACTGTCGTCTGATGATCTTAACAGGGCCGAATATGGCAGGGAAAAGCACCTATATTCGCCAGGTTGCTCTAATTGCTTTGATGGCTCATACCGGGAGCTATGTTCCAGCTAAAGCCGCAGAGGTTTCGATTCTTGATCGCGTATTCACCCGGGTTGGGGCTAGTGATGATCTGTCACGAGGCCAGAGCACTTTCATGGTAGAGATGAATGAGACGGCAAATATTCTCAATAATGCATCTCAAGAGAGTTTGGTTATTCTTGATGAAATTGGTAGGGGGACCAGTACCTTTGATGGGTTGAGTATTGCTTGGTCTGTTGCGGAGTTTCTTCATTCCAAATGTCGAGCCAAGACGTTGTTTGCTACTCACTATCACGAGCTGACAGAGCTTGCAGCGATCTGTAAGGGAGTGAAGAACTTTAATGTTGCGGTTCGCGAATGGCATGACCGGGTTATTTTCTTAAGAAAGATTGTTCCGGGAGGAACGGATAAGAGTTACGGAATTCAAGTGGCGAGGCTTGCAGGGTTGCCAAGAGAAGTAATCGATCGGGCTAAAGAAATCTTGAGGAATCTTGAAGAGAATGAGCTAGATGCAACAGGGCAGCCAAACATTGCTCACAAACGAGATGATGACGGAAAAGGTCGACGTCGGAAGAGAAAATCCAATAATCCGAAGACCATTCCCCAGATGGACTTATTCAAGCAGTCTGCGGAATGAGTGGGGAAATTTTACAGGTATTTACAGCAGTTCTCCCGATATTTTGTATTTTGATTTTGGGTTTTCTGCTGCGACGAGGCCACCTGCTAACCCGTGAAGCGGATCGCAGCATTCTTCGGATTACCATCAATGTTCTCATTCCTTGTCTGATATGGGATTCGATTCTAGGTAATACAGCGCTTGATACTCCAAGCAACGCCTGGGCGCCCCCCTTAGTTGGATTCTTTACAGCCGTTTTTGGCTTCTTTCTTGCCCGAGCTTTGTCTCCATTAGTTGGTTTAAAGGACATTGTGGAGCGTCGAACCTTTGGACTGACTGCTGGACTCTATAATTGGGCCTATCTTGCTCTACCGATCTGTGTGATCTTGTTTGGAAAAGAGACAGTCGGAGTTCTCTTTGTTCACAATCTGGGTGTAGAAGTGGCGATGTGGACTATTGGGCTAATGATGCTCACAGGGGAAACCAGTGGGCGCGGATGGAGGCAGGTAGTCAATGGACCTGTTGTGGCAATTGTTTCTGCGCTTATCTTTCATTTTCTCGGGGCGCACCATTGGCTACCTGAATTCTTTACGAACGGATTAAGTATGCTGGGAGCGAGTGCAATCCCGATAGGGTTGCTGCTAGTTGGGGCAACATTTTACGATTATTTGGGTGAGGCGGCGGTATTTAAACATTCCCGAGTGGGAGCCTCAGCCGTTTTGGTTCGATTGGGACTTTTGCCCATTTTGTTTTTAGCGGCAGCTTATATCTTGCCGGTTTCGGATGAGCTAAGAAATGTAATCGTTGTTCAAGCCGCGATGCCCTCAGCTGTATTTCCTGTCATCATGAGCAAACACTACGGTGGGCACGTTCCTACGGCTCTTCGTATTGTTCTGTGGACTACGTTGGTTGGCTTTATCACGATGCCATTATGGATTAATATTGGAATTCATCTGTTTTCATTAAGTGTGAATCCGTAGCTGGATATGAGTCAGGGCGCACAATCTGAGAGGCAGAAATCCACGTATTTTTACGAGCGGTGGCGAGCTGGAGGTGGAAGTGGGATTTTGGAAACCTTTTCGGGCACGTTTTTTCTGCTGATTGCTATTGAGTATTTTCAGGCTTCTACAGCCTTGCAGTCAGTAATTGCGGCAGCTCATGCGGTTGGCTTACTGCTAAGCCCAGTTGTGATCTATGCCGCTCGATACTTGGAAATGCAGGTTTCGCGCCTAACCGCTATTCTCCACTTGGTCGGGGCTGCTGCGTTGATTCCGTTTCTTCTAGAACCATTCTTGTTTGGTTATTTATTAGGGGGAATGTTAATTTCATTTGTCGTCACTGGAACGATTCCATTACTTACACAGGTTTATCAGCAAAATTATCCGTCTGCAAAAAGGGGAGCTTTATTTGGTTCAAGTAATCGAATCAAAGTGATTGTTGCCGCTGTTTTTGCAGCAGCTGTCGGTAAGGCACTGTCAGACGAGATGTCTCAAGTGCCTGGATACATGTTTATTCTGTTTCTCTCACTGCTGTTTTCAGCGTATTGCCTATTTCGCATGCCAAGCGAACCTTTGGAGCCCGAACCTGGATACTATCCATACAAATCGCTGGGGCTCTTGTGGCAGAATCGAGATTTTCTTTGGTTGATTATAGTCTGGATGTTTATGGGGTTTGGCAATCTGATGATGGTTCCACTCCGGGTTATTGTATTAGTAGATTCAAAGTATGGGTTTGAATACACGCCCGGGATAGTAGCACTGCTTACAGCAGTTATCCCGCAAGTAGTGATTTTTCTTTTCAACGGAATGTGGGGAAAGCTTTTTGATCGAATCAACTTCTTTCTGCTTCGATTTATCTTAAACTGCTTATTTGCTCTTTCGATTTTGAC
>JBCCKK010000226.1:0-5762 GCA_039027395.1 Verrucomicrobiota bacterium
AAGTACTAAAATCAATGAGTTTGTAGAGAATATCGTAAACAAGCAAATGGAAAGTGGTCAGTTTTTAAATGCTAATATTACATTTAAAGAAATTCAATCTATTAAGGCAGAGCCTCGCACTTAGGATCACTTCTATCGCCCAGTAAGGACTGTTCTCAGGAAACCACCAACCTAGTCGCGCAGACCTAAGTAACCGTAACCAAAAAATGCAGGTCCCATCGTCTGCTGAACAGTGAATTCATTGATTGGAACATAAATATACATGTCCCAGAATAAATGTGCAGTAGGCCATTTTGCATGTTTAGGAGAAACAGATGATTCGAAATGGTGTAAGAAATAAGGTTTAAAACGCCGGGCATCAATCGGGCCATATAAGGTGATCCCTTCTGGGTGATGCTGAGCTCGTTTGGTGTCACAAACGAGTGGACGCTTCGGTGATTGATGCCCCATCCCAGTGGTCATTGTTGTGTTAAATGAATTCGCCCCCACTCCAAACATGGCGGTTCGAATCATTCCTTTTAGATACTTCTCATCACCGGTTAGAATATGAGCTCGCGCCAAGAGATCACTTGGAGGCGTTACCGTATCTCCCCACCCAATCCTCAGGTTCTGGTTTTTAACGCCGAAGCCATATCCGCTTCTCATGGAAACGGCAAGAACTTTATCTGCCCAGTCGAGGATACGCAACCGAGCCGCCTGCTTCAAATCGGTATCGCCACCTTCGGTCATAAATGCATAGGTAAACACTGCGGTATCCCATTCTCGCCCGAATCCTACTTCTCCGTTTCTAATATTAGTCGTCTTAACAAATACGTCGTGATAATCACTTAGACCAGTGGCTCGGTAAAGATTCAGCGCTGCTAGATTTCTTGAGCCAGCGAGACTCTGATGCGGCTTTTGCTTATACTTCTCCATAACAGCAGGTAGTTCCTTTTCTGCGAACTGCCATGCTTTCACCGCAGAGTCCAAAAGCTCCTTGGCCCGTTCCTCGTCATACTTCCTTAGAGCTATGTAAGTCTGAGCAGCAGTTCCCGCATAAAAATAGCTAGACCAGGCCCCAGGAGCGAACGCAATGATTTTTAGAGATTCTTGCCAACTCCGATCGCCTCGAGCCGGATGCTCTGCCGATTCAATACCACCACGAACTCCCCCCTCAACAGTTTGCATCCGCTTAAAAAAATCTACATTGAAGAGCACTTCATCCAACACATCAGGGATATGATTATCCGATTCGGGAATCCCAAGTGAAATGTCTTCGAGTTTTTCCGGAAATAGATGAAATAGCTCGAGCAAATCCAAACTCACAGTCAAATGGTACGTCCTTCGGTCCCAATCCCCGGCATCAAAGTAGCCACCCCATGCGAAATCACCTAAGACCTCATCTGTAGATCGCGCGACCAGTTCCTTAAATCGCTTGTGGTTTCCTTTGTGAATCGTATGCAGCTCAAAACTAGTTATCGTTGAATTATAGACTTTCACACCATCTGCCGGATGGAATGCGCGAGGCCGCTGGTATTCAACATAGGGAGGCCCAACTTCGATACCACTGCGCTGATTCAAGAGACCTTTTGCCGTCAACTTCATCGCACCTAACCAAATGTCATTCTGAATCTCAAATGGAAATGAGCTACCAATCCCTTCTACCGTTAAAACGTATGTTCCTGGTTTCTTCAATTCACTGAATTCACACTGATACACATGGGTTCCAGAAAAATTTCTATTATTTACACTTTCCGAGGACGTTTCATTAGCCGTTAATGTGGTTGTACCCTCGTAAACAAGTTTTTCTGAACTCTGATCTAAGATTTTGAATGACCGTTCGCCAAACGTATACGCCCCCCCCGACCCCAGCCAGGCGCTCACAAACGCAATTTTGTAGGGATCGTCGGTGCGATACCCAATCTGACTCACCTGCACCGATGGACTTCGAGTTGTTTCCAAAAACTGAAATCCAGTTGTCGCGCTCTCTGGACCATCCAAACCCAACTCACCTGGCACTTTAATCGGTTTCCATGTCTTCTGCTTCGGCAACGAATTGGGCGCCGTTACCTTTACCTCATCGTTTTCCACTAACGATTTCGGAATTTTCAAATAAACTCGATGCTCCATCGGCATGGCTCGATTGGTTTTTTCATTGGGTGCGCTGTGCAGTTCTGCTGTATCGGTCGGCTTACTTTGTCTCCCCAAAATAGTCAAATCGACCGGTTCTCCATTGACCTTTACTTGGTAAGAATTCGGATCATCCAAAACCGCTGGTTTTAAACGGCGCCCAATCATGGAATCATAATACTGCAGAATGTCCCGATGAGGCCCAGCCAACGTTCCAACGAAATGATCACCTCGATTAACAATTGTCGTTATAAGTTTGTTATACTCAGTACGCTCTGTAAGGGTGTCGCCTTCTTGCTTAACATACGTATCCTGCTGTCCCGGTAATCGATAGCGTTCAGGAATCACAACCACAAGAACATCTCGATCAATCGGCATGACCTGCATTTCTGGCAATACCACAGTTCCATCCCAACGCTTATCTGGGAGAGAAGTGTGCCGCTCCGTTGCTAAAAGATTTAAAACGGTCAGCGATAGAACACCGACCACTATGTAAAGAAACCAAATTATCTTAGTTTTCATCATACTCGTGCTTTTTCTGTATTTTTTATGTGATCTCTAACATAACTGAATCAGATAGACGCTCTATTAACAACGGATGCACCTTGGAACCGTTACATCTGAGAAGACACAATCCAAAGTTAAGCTTGAAATAATTGGCTGACTAGCGAAAGTCGGGTTAACCCGTTAGTATGCCGATTTCACAAACAGAACTTGCTCGCCGTTTAAAGCTGAGTAAATGCACCGTATCCAAGGCTCTACGAAATGACCCAGCTGTTGCAGAAGAAACACGAAAGAAGGTTCAATCTCTTGCAAAATCACTGGACTATGTGATCAATCCACACCTCTCAGCGATTGCGGCCAATCGATTTCGAAATGCGAAAAGTTCCGCAAAAGAAAACATTGCTTTCATCCATAACCCCTACCAGAAAGAAGACCGGATTGAATCTCTGGCAGCCGCCCAGGAGCGTGCCTATGAAACGGGATACACTCTCACAGAGTTTTGCCTCAATGACTATCAGAACAATCAACAACTAGATCGAATTTTATACTCGAGAGGAATCCGGGGCTTGATTATCGGAACTATTTCTCACCCTCGGTTTAGATTGGACCTTAAATGGAATCGCTATGCCGTCCTAGGCTGCCAAACTAATCTCGAAATTTTTCCGTTTTCTCGTTTTTCAATTTCTTGGTTTCGGGCTGTTAGCGATATTCTTAGGGATATCCGCAAACAGGGTTACAAGAAAATCGGAACCATACTACTGGAACATCCGTCGATCGAAGAGGAATTTGCCCCGCAATGCGGAGCAGTAGAATGGTTTCGTCGGAAATCGTCGGGAGACTCTTTATTACCTAGTTTGATCTTAGAACAACAAGACCATGGTGAAGTCTTTCACTATCTTGAAAAGTACCGACCGGACGCGTTACTCGTTCAAAACGTTGGTCAGTATTATCTGATCAAAGATTATCTCATAAAAAAGGGCCGAAAAATACCTCCTATCGCGTCGATTTATCTACCGCCACAACATACAGAAATTGCCGGAATCTACCAAAATTGGCGACAGACCACTATTGAGGCGGTCAATGAACTAGACCGAATGTTAAGGACAGGGCTACTGGGTAAACCTGAGTTTATCAGAGAAATTGTGATGAATCACAGCTTCTACAGGGCAAACGTGTTCAATTAACTATTTTCCTTCTGGTCTTCAAAACCAGAAATCTAGCTTACAACAAGAGAGTATCGATCCATACACTGCACTTCGCGAATGCGATTCTTTCAATCAATGACGATATTCTTGTAGAGAATCGACCCTTTTCTCATCGACTCAACGTGTCCATCAACAAATAGCATGTTTGCTGAACCTCGATGACGGTAACTAATACCTCCTCTTGTTTCATTTACGGGAATCGCTGCTTGCAAATCTCCATTAAAATTCGGGCTATAAAAGGGGCTAGGATCACTGAAGGTAGCATTGGCTCTTCGAAAATTTCCTTCGATCTGAAACCCATCTCCCAAAAGAATCAGATTACTCAATTGATTCAAACGCATAGGGTGGGTTCCTCCCCACTGATGGGATTCTCTACCCAACCGATGATGCATCGAATAATTATTTGCTGGCCAGCGATCCGTACCACCTGGGAACGGAGATCCATGCTCGGGACATGTAAATATTGTATCCACGCGGGATGTGTCTACATCAACGTAGTCTCCTTCAATCAACCAAGTAGCCCAACCCTTTCGATCTTTCCAACCTGGCGGATACATCCCGCTGTGATCGTCTGCATACCGACGAAAAGCAAACCCAAGTTCTCTCAGATTCACAAGGCATTGGGCCTGCTTTTGACTAGCCGAGACGGACTGAACTACCGGGACTGCAATTAGCAATAAGATGCCAATAACGGTGATCACTGTAAGCAACTCAACGAGCGTAAATCCGCAGTGCCCAGCGTATTGTTGCTCGCGAACCGTTTCTCGATTCCGCACGACAACCCAATTAGTAGAGAAAACAAAATTCATCTAGCCCCGTGCAACAAGCGCGGACAATATATAAGTCACGGCTCCATTAAGGTAGGGTAGCAAAAGTGAATAGCCGTCACTCGAACTTTTGGGGCTATCCGATTTTTTCTGAAGACTAAAATCTTTAAACTCAACCTCTAGCCCCGACTTATTGAGATGTTGAAAAATGAGCTGCGCCGATGCGGAATGAGTCGTTTTACTGAATTCGACTTCATAATCGTTCCATCCCGTTGAAATCGTCGTTCCATCACTCTTGGCGATGTAACTATGCTTCCCTTCATTCACTTCTCTCAGATTAATACTTATCCACGTGCCTTGATTCGCCCGAGCTGAAAATGTAAGCCTGTAGACAATCCCACCCTTCACCTGAACGTCTCGATTGATTAACTGAATACTCCAATCTCGCTCTTCCGCGAGCTCCACTCCTAACTTCAGGCTACCACCTTCAGTCGGATCCGATAAAACTGAAATATCCGCAACACTTTCTCCGTGAGTCTGCAGGTGCCAATGGTTTTTTCCACTTTTGAAATTTGGATTGGGAATCAGATTGTCCGCCCCATATCCAAGATTGGCGAGGCATAAAACAGATACTAATAAGAGAACTTTAGATAGAGAGTCGCCAAAAATTACTATCATTTCACTCCCACCTTTTTTCTTAAAAGCCCTAAGCTAAATGCCGCTATTGAAATCATGAAAAGAGCATAGGTGCTTGGCTCAGGAACAGCTGCAAACCCAAGATCTGTAGCTGACTCAGCAATCCTGAACTCGTCAAAGAAGATATCGATTTTAGGGTTACCAAAAACGCCTCCGGAGAGTGCAATTTGATCAAAGCTAAGATCTGCAACATTAGTGGAAACACCACCAGTTGGAGCCAAGCTCAGGTCTGGATCGACATACAAAGTGAATGTATCGTCGACCCCACTATTGAACTCGAGGTGCGCTACAAGCAGGTGCGTATCAGTATCTGGAAGCTGAGAGTTGAGCCTAACGTTGAGAGATCCATCCCGCTCTAAATCCACACGGAGTTCTCCAGAGGTGTTACCCGTATCGACGCGGCCCAACAGCACACCCAGCCAAAGTTCTGTACCATCAGCTCCAATGTTACCAGCGCCATCCATATAGGCCGAAAATGCTG
>JBCCKK010000227.1:0-5756 GCA_039027395.1 Verrucomicrobiota bacterium
ATGCAAAGACAAGGTGTAAGCCGCTAATACGATTTGGCCCAAACGACACGTTGGCGACTTGGGTTTCCGCTAAACGGGCAGATTCCAGATTCAGAGCGCTCGAATGGAATACAGCGAATGGTAACTTTGAGGTCGGATTTGATTTGTTCCTCTACTTCAGATGAGCCGTCCCAGTGAGCCAGAGCAAAGCCTCCATGAATCTCCGGTTTGCTCGAGTTCTTAGACGTGAAGAACTTGTAGAATTCCTCTTTCGAATCTATTTCGCGCGTGTGTGTTTCTCTGAATTCAAATGCTCTTTGATAGAGTATTTCTTGGATATCGGTTAACATTGAACTGACTTCTGAAATAAAATCGTCTTTTGCGAAAGACTTCTTGTCTTTCGGGCTTTGATCTCGACGACCTACGAAAACGGTTCCGGCTTCAATATCTCGGGGTCCGATTTCGATGCGGATCGGTATCCCTTTTTTAATCCAATGCCAATTCTTCGCGCCACCGGGTTGATCGCGGGAATCGATTTTTACTCGAATTCGATCATCATGCCATTTCACTGTTTTCAACTCAGCTGCGAAGGATTCACAGGCATTCATCACATCCTCGCGGAATTTTTCTTTAGGAATAACGGGGATAATAACGATTTGAGAGGGGGCAACACGAGGAGGGATCACGACACCATTGTCGTCTCCATGGGCCATAATAAGGGTCCCGATCAGTCGAGTGCTAACGCCCCAGCTTGTTGTGTAGGCATGTTCTTGTTTGTTCTCACGGCTCAAAAATTGAATCCCAGAAGCTTTAGCAAAATTTTGTCCGAGGAAGTGGGATGTTCCCGCTTGGACAGCTTTGCGATCCTGAACCATCGCTTCGATGCAGAGGGTTTGAACGGCTCCTGGGAACCGTTCATTTTCGCTTTTTTCTCCGACTAACACAGGAAGAGCTAGGTATTCGGAGGCGAACTGCTGATAGACCTTGAGCATTTGCTCGGTCTCGGCCCGGGCCTCTGCTTCGGTTTCGTGCGCGGTGTGACCCTCTTGCCAAAGAAATTCAGCCGTGCGCAGAAACAGACGGGGACGCAGTTCCCAACGCACCACATTGGCCCATTGGTTGATGAGTAATGGGAGATCTCGGTAGGATTCAACCCAGCGAGAAAAGGCGGCCCCAATAATGGTCTCGGATGTAGGTCGAACAATAAGGGGTTCGGTGAGCGGTCCGCCTGGAACGAGTTTTCCATCACCATCAGCTTCTAATCGGTGATGAGTGACAACCGCGCATTCTTTAGCGAATCCTTCAACGTGATCCGCTTCTTTTTGCAAATAAGAAAGGGGGATAAACAGGGGGAAATAAGCATTCTCGTGCCCAGTCTCTTTAAAGAGAGTATCAAGATGTCGTTGGATCTGTTCCCACAATCCATAACCCCAAGGTTTGACGACCATACAGCCACGGACTTCAGAGTTTTCTGCCATATCAGCAGCGGTCAGTACTTGCTGATACCACTCAGGAAAATCTTCAGAACGCAGGGGTTCGATAGCGGGTTTGTCTTTGCTCATAGCAGTGGAATCCTAGAGAGAAGCGAATTCAGCTCAAGGCTCAAAGCTGGCTAAAGGCACTCAATTAGGAATCGGAGGCGGTGGGGGTTGTATGGGTTTCGTTGTGGTGAAGGACCACAAAAGATTCATGAAGAAGAAAACAAGTCCGGCGAACGATAGCAGGACGCAATAGAACATCGGGAGGGTCCAATCGATGTCACCAAGCATGAGCCCTATATACCATTTGAAGAATGGCCAGTCATTAATGTTGCTTTGGCGGTACAGTTGAACCATTGGAATCAGGGTTAAGGCGAAGGCTCCCAAAGAAATGATCATTTGGATGATCCCGACGGTTTTTCTGCCGGACATGTAGGTGCCAACGCCTGCGATACCGAGACAATTGAACAACGCAAATAATAATCTCAAAACGCCGTCATTCATCGCGGGAATGCTAAGCAGATTTATAAAACACGACAATTCTTCTTGATGTCTCGATGAGAATCTTCATACATTAGCAAATCTGATGGAAAAAGCTCGCTGGATTAGATGTCTCCCGTTGATTTTGAGCGTCTTGCTCATTGGGGGGAACTATGGCTGGTTGCAGGGGATCGCTTGGATTGGGATGGCCATGGAGGGAGTTCAATCCCAACAATCATTTTCCGAAGTTCTTTCAAATACACTGGATGGAAGCAAACCTTGTAATCTTTGCCATGCGATTCAAAAGAACAAGAAATCGGAGCTCCCATCCGAAGACTACCGTCCCCATGATCTTAAAAAGAAAGATATTTCATTAGATCTTCGGTGGGTGTTTTGTCCACCTGATCGTCCATTCTTGGGTGAAATCCAATCTGTAAATCCTGTAGGCCCATGGGTAACTTATCACCCAGATCTACCGCCGCCGCGTAGCATCAAATCTCTATCCTAACACACAGCCCGAGCTGTGTGTTAGTCGTCATTAGCCGCATCGATAAGCCGGCATTTTTATAATTAGTCGTGAATGACAGCTTATGGGTAACCCCTGGCATCACAAGTCGTTCAAACAACAACCCAATTTAGAAGGATAATAATGAATATGAATTTTATGAAACGATCAGCTGTCTTGATCGTACTATTAACGTTAGTGCTGCAATGTGGAGTTTTTGCTCACAGCAGTGCTCCAATAATGGAAGCAAAATCGGAAGAAGCTGCAAAAACGAAACTGAAAAGTGAGGCTCTGCTTTGGGACGGAGCGAGACCCGATGGACATGCTCCGATTGGGGTTATGGGTGAGCATACGCATAATAAAGGTGAGTGGATGTTTTCTTATCGCTACATGCGTATGCATATGGAACAGAACTACAATGGGGATAGCTCGGTAGACTCCCGTTCTTTTTTGGCGAGCCCGTTGACAGGAATCCCGCCAGGGAACGGAAGATATCTGATTGCTCCCACCGATATGGAGATGGAGATGCATATGTGGGGCGCTATGTACGGGCTAACTGACAACATTACGTTGATGGCTATGCTTCCTTATGTTGTTAAATCGATGAATCATGTTCGCTTCGACGGAGTTCAGTTTAAGACCCGATCTGAAGGTCTTGGAGATCTTAAACTGACTACAATGGTCAAAGTCTTTGATAACCACCAACAGCGCGTTCATTTCAACCTTGGACTTAGCGTGCCTACGGGTTCGATTACCCAAAAGGATGATGTTCCCAATGCGCCGCCGCCCCTAGGCAACACTGTAACTCGAGAACGACGTCTTCCTTATCCAATGCAATTGGGGTCAGGAACTGTAGACTTTCTTCCGGGAGTTACTTACTTGGGACAATCTGGAAATTTATCCTGGGGGGCTCAGGCTTCTGGTGTGATTCGAGCCTATGAAAATAGTGAAGACTATCGCTTGGGTGACGAGTTTAATGGAACGGGTTGGGTGGCCTATCGGTGGGTTGATTGGGTAAGTACTTCGTTTCGTTTAACCGGTAAGGTCTGGGGCAACATCGAAGGTCAAGATACGACTATTGGAACGCCTTTGCCGGCTATTGTTCGGGGAGATAATACGATTGTTGTTCCGACTGCCGACCCCGATGCCAGAGGGGGAGAGCGGCTAGATGTCTCTTGGGGAGTAAACTTCTTAGTCCCCAGAGGCTTCTTCAAAAACAATCGAATCGCTGCTGAGTTTACACTTCCCGTGTATCAGCGCTTGGATGGACCTCAATTGGCAAGTGATTGGATGGTGACAACAGGTTGGCAGTGGTCTTTTTGATGTGCTACCTTGCTTAGAATGAGCGATGAGCACGTCATCTCAAATTTAGAACCGCCTGGAGCGGGTTTACCCCCGTTCCAAGGCTTTATGGCAAAACATTTCTTGTTTCCATTCTTTTGTGGATTCTACAACTGGTCGCGTGCCATGGAGCTATACAAGGTGGAATCGGATCGGATTCTGGACCTGAGCGTCCATCTTCACCCCGAGGACTTGACGCGAAAAATCTTAGTGCCGCGTCTAGCTGGACTTGAGGACAGCTCCCGCTACTGGTCTGTTTCGATGACCCTCGAGCATTTGATGATTGTAGGGGAGTCGGTTAAAACAACGATTATCATGCTAAGCCATGACGAGATACCCCCAGGTAAAGCCGATACAGCCGCCGTCAAACCCCAAGGAATTTACGGTCCTGAAGTGATTGAAAAATTTCGCAGCTTTGTTGATGAATACTGTTGGGAAATCCAAGAAAAGGCAAAGAAGCGCCGCACGAAGAGAACCTATGACCACCCTTGGTTCGGACCACTAACGGCCCGCCGATGGGTGCGTATGGGGGCGTTGCACCAAAAGTTACATCGCAGCCAGATCGAGCATATCGTTATTAAGTTGAAGTCATCCCACCAGAATTCGTAGAATAGAGTTTTAGCTAAATCGGTCGATTCAGCGTTTACATTTAGTCAGCCAACCTCCAGTTTTTGACAGAGAATGATTGTTATTAAAAAGAGTCATGAAATAGAAGCCATGCGGGTCAGTGGGCAGGCAGTAGGGCGAGTGCTAGCGGCATTGATTCGCTTTGCTGAACCTGGGATGACAACTCGAGGAATCGATGAAGAAGCCGCTCGACTTATTAGCGAAGAAGGGGGAACGAGCGCATTTTTGGGGTATCGCGGATTTCCTGGAAATATCTGCATTTCGGTGAATGAAGAGATTGTTCATGGGATCGGTGGTGATCGGAAGCTGAATTACGGTGATCTTTTGAAGATGGATGTCGGGATTATTATAGATGGTTGGGTAGGTGATTCTGCCGTAACTGTTCCGGTGGGAGCCGTTGATTCTGAAACAGATCAACTGGTGCAGGCCACGGATCAATCCTTGTGGGCCGGTATTGATCAAGCCCGAGCGGGTAATCACTTAGGAGATATTTGTTCGGCAATTGAGCAAACGATTATCGAAAAGGGATACTACATTGTCCGAGAATTTGTAGGACATGGAGTAGGCCGAAAATTACACGAAGATCCGCAGATTCCAAATTATGGAAAGCGGGGACACGGTCCATTGCTGAAGCCCGGAATGACATTTGCTATTGAGCCAATGGTCAACTTGGGAACTGCTTCGATTAAGATGATGAGTGATGGATGGACTGTTACAACTGCAGATCTTAAACCTTCGGCTCATATTGAACACACCGTTTTGATTACGGAAGGTGACCCGGAGATTCTAACCCCTCGCCCTGGAGTAATTTACTCGGATAAGATTCAGGTTTCTTCCCAGGCAAACGCCTAGGATACACTTGTGGCTTTGCTATCGGCAGTGACCCCAATTAGAGACGTTTGCTTTGTAGGAATCGACTTCGAGTCGGCAGGAGTTAGGCAAGGGGATACGGACGTTCCAATTCAGATTGGTTGGGGAATTCTCGAGCACGACGAAATTGACCCTACGGAATTCTTTAGGCGCTATCTCTTTACCAATAAACCTATCACGTGGTCGGCTTCCAAAGTGCATGGAATCTCAGCTAAGCACTTAGAGGGGGCTCAGCGGTTTGAAGACCTTTGGCCGGAGTTATCTAGGTCTCTACAAGGGCGGGTTCTTGTGGCCCATGGGCATGGAACCGAAAAACGATTTCTCGGCCAATTTCCAACTCATAATCTAGGACCCTGGGTAGACACGCTTACCCTTGCTCGCAGGTGGTGCGGTGGCTTAAAATCTCATCGTTTGGGTGATGTTGTAACAGGCCTGGGGCTAGAGGCTGAGCTGAGGCAGCTATGCCCGGATTCCGA
>JBCCKK010000228.1:0-5748 GCA_039027395.1 Verrucomicrobiota bacterium
ATATATTAGACACATTTTCCTGGGCTCCAACTCAACTGAGAGCGGTTTTTTTCGCAAAACGGAAAAATCTCGCATTAAGAGAAGGTCTTGAGAACCTCTCTCACTCGAAGGTAGCACTCATGACAGTGCTCTATTGTGTCCACGAGGTCCTCTGTTACCACTCTTAGAAACAAGAGAAATCCGAGTATCGAGAGCATCAAAAAGACCCAAAAAGGAACCTTTTGGTGATCCCTAGAGGGAAGTTTTTCTTGGATTTTTTCTTGAGCGGCCTTGAAATCGCCATGATTGTTCATTGAACTGTGTGTAACTAAGCAGTTTAACCTACCCCTCTTCAGGCATCCAGACTCTCACATCGCGATGCTTGAAGGGGGTTTTTTCTTTTAGACGAATGTCATCTAGCAACTGTAAAGAAACGGCAGCAAAAGGTCAAATATGGAACTTATTGAAATTATAAAATAGTAGAAAATTAAAGTTTCCAGACATCTTTTTTTCAGTTTTGTTAATCTTAGGACTTAATGAGCCGGCAGTGGCCTGGATCTGTTGGATGTTCACGGTGACCGAAACGTCGTATTTGACCACAAAAGTAGCTCCAAAGAGACGTGAATCTAATACCTAAGGCATTCCAACCTCTTCACGGATTCGACTTCCTCGATCGAATGTTTCAGATTTTACAACCGGATGCGCTCAACTTCCTGCTGGGTCACTTCATCGCTAGAACGATCGTAGAGTTGCGTTGTCCTGGTTGAATCATGACCCGCAATTGCCGCTGCGGTCTCCAGTTCTCCGCCATTTTTGCGATAAACAGTTATCCCTGTTGCTCGGTAGGAGTGACAGCCAATCCTGGTAAATCCTAGTTTTTCTGCTCGACGGGTGAGCATCTGGGAAACCGTCATTCGTGCCAATGGTACAGGGAGTAATTCTCCACTTTTTCGATCAAATTTTCGAATAAGTGGAGAATTCGTCTCTCCTGTGATTCCAGCTGCTTGCACATAACCATCGAGATACTCCGCAGCCAAGAAATGCAGTGGCACTTCGTGAACTGAACCGCCTTTCTCTGCGAATCGGAAAAGTGCTTCTCGCCCCTAGGTGTGAAAATCTCCCACTTTTATTCCACAAAGTGCTGAAAACCTCACGAAATAAAACAGTCATATCACCATGACTGCTCGGTCACGCAGCACAGCCAAAAGTGGAATAATCAGTCAGATCCTTATTCTTGATCGCCTGACCTGATTCTAAATGTGAAATACTTAGAAAATAAATCTCTTTCTAAGCTATGATTTAGGTGACGTTTCATAACGTGAATTACAAATCCACCTCACTTTCGAAGGATTATTACATTTGTCCTTTGTTTGGATCTTTTTGGAGTCAGTTCGTGTTCATCAAGACTCAAGGCATCCTTCTGGTGATCGGGTTGATACTGCTGATCCAGGAAATCCGCCCACCATTCCATAAGCGTTTTTCGTTCATCCAGATATTCAGCGCGATTGTAAGCAGCCCTGACGTTGTTACGCTCCATATGAGCGAGTTGACGTTCAATCGCATCGCGGTTGAATCCTTTCTCATTGAGAACTGTCGAAAACAATGAGCGAAAACCATGCCCCACAATCCAGCCCTTGTAGCCCATCCGGCTGATCATATCGTTGATCGTATTCTCACTCATCACTTTATGGCGGTATCCACAAATAGTCGGAAAAACCCACTCTTGATGAGCAGTAAGTTTCCGAAGTTCTGCAAAGAGTTCTTTTACTTGTCTCGACAAGTGAACAAAGTGTTCAACCCGCATCTTTGTTGTTTCAGCCCTGATTCTCCATTCACCCTTTTCTAAATTCACGTCACTCCATTTGCTGAGGCGAAGTTCGCCGGTTCGCACCGCAGTATAGAGCAGGATCTTGAAGGCCAACCTATTTTGCTCACGGGTTTCAACGCGTTCTAGGGCAGCCAGAAAATTCGGCAACTCATCTGAATGGAACGCCGGATAATGCTTTTCTCGATGAGGACGCAACGCCTTTTGAAGTCCAATGGTGACGTTATGCTGGGCTCGTCCCGTGATGATAGCAAAATTGAAGATCGCTCCACACATTTGAAGAGAACGATGCGCTGTGTAGACAGCACCCGAATTTTCGATTTCTTGGATCACCGCTAATAGCTCCAGTGGTAGAACCTCACCTATCGGCCTCTTTCCTAGACGAGGTAAGATATGATTATGCAGCCTTTGCTCCACACGGTCAGCGTGGCGAGGAGTCCAAACCGCGCGATTGCGCTCCAACCATTCTTGAGTCACTGCTCCAAACGAGTTGCGATCACGGAATACAGCCAAGATTTTTTCCTCTTTTCTTACAGCACTTGGATCCTTCCCCTCACCCAGTTGGCGTAATTGTCTTATTTTTCGATCTCTCGCTTCTGAAAGAGTCACTCGCGGATACCTTCCCAGCGAAAGGCTCTTTTCCTTGTCTAAGAATCGATAGCGAAGCTGCCAGTATTTATTCCCGCTTGGATAGACCAGCAAGAACAAACCCTCTCCGTCTTTTAGCCGATATTCCGTTGTCCGAGGTTTGGCGGACCGTATTTTCGCATCAGTTAATAACACGAATATGATTTTATTCGCTGATTTCAAATTAGGGAAGTGTTCCGGAAAATCCACCCACAATTCCACCCAGAATTTTTCCGGTATCCACCGTATTTTAGCGTAGTTCTACGCACCATATTGACCTACCCGAAACAGCTAAGAACCGCGCTCAAGCTTACTTCTACGGAACTCCGCGAACCTTAACGGAAATTAACGTTGGAGGCCGAGGGCGGAATCGAACCGCCCCTGTAAGCTATTGATTCTGTTTACTTTTCTTCGGCCAACCATTCGTGTCACCCACAATTCCACCCAGTTGAGTAATGCTGTGGCAGATATATCACGGTAATCTAAGTTTGCTTGTGAAGCCGAATCTCTTCGATCACTTTCCGGATGTCATCGACGTCCCAACAAACTCCTCTTTTGGAGAAGGGAACTGGATATGACTCCGGGAATACTCCTTCTCGAATTCCCTGATACCACTGCGTTTTCTTGTATGGAACGTGCTGTAGAACCACGTCTAATTTCACGAAGCCTTCGCTCGGTAGTGATGCTTTCATTTTTCCTCCTTGTTGTTTTCGGAATGAGGAAAATAGTTTGGCGGCCAGATTTAGGGAAGATCTGAAGCCGCGAAATCGTGCTTTCAATCCGGGCGCGCTCTTTTAATCCGTTTTTTCCTTGTGGTGCCTTCCGTCGCTATAATCGTGACCTGAGTAGGCGAAGCTTCTTTCTGCGCTACGACTTTGATCATGCCTTCTTCGGCATCATGGGTTGCGTCGACCTGCTGTTTGACTTTTCGAACACGGCTCCAAGCGTTGATGCAGGCTTTCAAAAACAACGCTATCGCGGCTATCAGGGCGTATTGCGAAAGCCATCGACAGCTGGGAAGAAAATAGGCCAAACCTGCCACAGCGGTCACGATCATGGGCTCGCCCCATAGAAAGAAGCTATCCTCCCGGCCTCGAAAGGCTTTGATCACGGTTCGGCCTGAGAACTGATCATGCGGCGCACTTCCCCATTGTAGGACGGCCACTTTCACCAAATGCAGCAAATACATGGTTGAGGCCCAGGCGAGGAACCAGAACAGCCCGGCCTGAGCTTTCCATTTGGCCGGTTCAAAATACGAGTGAATCGCAAACATCAGGAAAGCCCAAATGAGCGAGTAGAAAATGATCTTGGGACGCAGGAACTGGAACCCGAAATCATAACGGAGCACCACCAACCAAGGCATCGCGATAACATGCAAGGTCGGACTCACCAATGGGATGCTTCCGGTTTCAGGCTTACGTCTAATCTGGCGGTCTTTCATCGCTGCGAAAAATGATGCCGGATGAAATTCCGCCTCTCTTTTCCATCAGGAATCCAATTCCTACCACCTTGGAAGATCACGGCACCAACCCGGTAATCATGATCGGGACCACCCGTCGCCAGATTCGTAAATTCGGCAGGCTGCACCGGGTATTCATAGACCATATTCCCTCCGGCATTGAGATTCAGATTCGTACGCCCATAACTCGTCGCCCCTTCCGAAACCCCACCCGATAGCTGGATCTGCCGCGTGCGCCCAATAGAATCAGCCATCCATAAATTCGTCGTCGGGTCACCATTCGCATGAGCAATCTTCGTCTGCAGGTTCGCAACAAAGCTCTCCGCTTCATGCCTGCCATTTGGCCCTCCGAAAGCGGCAAAATAAGTTGGAAGGTTCTGCGTCAGATAAACCGTGCAGGCACGGGAACTTCTTGCCGTCGATTGAAACAGTGCATCGTAGCTGTTGATGAAAAACTGCGCCTCATCCGCAAACAGAAATACCGGACGAATCGTTCGCTGCGCTTCCTCTCGAGCAATGCCCGGCGGGATCCTCCGCTCTACCGCGCGCTGCCAGACAAACTTAAAGAGCACCTGAGCGAACTGCCCCAATTCATTGAACTCCTTCACCGGCAAATTGAGGATGATAATCTTCCCTTCGAAGCAATCCTCTGGCGAATAATTCAGCCCTTCGCAGAAGAGTTTCCGCAAAGTGCCTCTCATGAAACAATCGGCCATCGAGGTGAAGGTGCTGATAATCACCGAACGTGTCTCGTTGGCAAGCAAGGCAAACTCTCGCAGGAAGAACTCGACCACCAAGCGCACGTCATCGGCTTCACCCCCGGATTGATGTTTCTGCTGAGCATGTTCCAGCAACGCGAAGCATGCAGAAGATTTCTGCCATGCGGCATCATCTGCCTCTGCGATTGAAGACGGCGCGGAGGTGATAATTCGATAAAGGCTGATCAAATCCACTTCATCCATGGCCAGCACCGCCAAATCAATGGCATTTCGCAACAATTGCTTCAACGCTCTGCTCCAATAAGCATCGCTTCCTCCTACCTGGCCTTGGCGCCGTTCCGCTGATTCCAGGACCGCGCAAAAGAGATTCACCAATGATTCCGTCTGAGCAGCTCCTGCTCCTGCTCGCTTCAACTCATAGCTCAAGAAATTGAACTGGTAATGGCCATCATCGGTCACCTCGATAATATCACCGCCGCGCCCCTCGGAAGCTGCCAGAGCCTTCCACTGTTCTGCCTCGTCAGTTTTTGCGGTGAGCACCAAGCCACCCAAGTTCGATGATAAGAAAGCTCGCGCCAAAGCCTGCCCACTTCCCGAGCTCTTACCGGACCCTGTTCCACCGAAGACCTGCACCCCTTCGAAAGCATCCCGCAGACTCCAATAATTCTCCGGATGAAACTGCCGACCATCCTCACTGATCTCAAGCAAAGCCTCGTCATCCTCCGGCCAGTCAGATTCTACCATTGGAATGAATGCTTGCACGCATTCTCAGTGAGGCCAGATCCGTGCCAAACCAGGAGCGTTTCTGGGCATGCCCACGTATCAAGCCCGAATTCTGGCCTGAATGTAAAAGGCGGCTCGCAAACTGTAACTTCTGATATGACGTTCAACGAATCAAATCGAATCATACTATGCATACGGCGCTCCCGGTGCAAAATTAAGCATAGTGTGCCTCAGGCACTCAACTCTCTAAATCGAACGAGAGATCATGATCGTGAGAATAGAAGTACCCAGGAACCTTAGCTTTCCCTCCGTTCCCTGCGCCACTTTGGAGTCGCGTATGCACATTCAACGCCCTCACAGCATCATCTGAGGGATGTAGCGTTGACGAAAGTTGAACAAGTTCGAAAAAATCTTCA
>JBCCKK010000229.1:0-5703 GCA_039027395.1 Verrucomicrobiota bacterium
AAGAAATTCTTGTTTATCATCCTGATCGAGAAAACAGATATGCTGCTCTATTTTTTCGGCGGTTACCCGCTTTGGAGTAATCGTAATTTCTTTTGAATCCGTTAACAGTGTGCCCGCAAGATTACGAACTTCAGGAGCCATTGTTGCTGAAAAGAATAGGGTCTGCCGGTCTTCGGGAATTTCAGCTACAATTTTCCGAATGTCATGAATGAATCCCATATCCAACATGCGATCCGCCTCATCCAGAGTAAATATTTCTAGCTGAGATAGGTTAACCTTATCCTCCTTAAGCAAGTCCATTAACCTTCCCGGTGTCGCCACAAGGACATCCGCTCCCCGAGAAAGGGCTCGAATCTGAGGCCCGTATCCAACTCCTCCATAAACAAGGGCCTTAGACACTCGCATATGGGCTCCATACGTTTTCACACTCTCCATCACTTGAACAGCGAGTTCACGTGTGGGCACTAAGATCAATGCTCGAACTGTTTTGGGTGCCAGTCGTTTTGAATGTTTAAAAATGTAGTTGAGGATTGGAAGTGCAAATGCAGCTGTTTTACCGGTTCCGGTCTGGGCACACCCCAAAAGATCGTGCCCATCTAGCAAAACAGGTATGGCTTGTGCCTGAATGGGTGTGGGTTCTTTTTACTGGTGGTCGCGCAGTGCTTTTTTGATCGGCTCTGCTAACGGCATTCCTTCAAAGGTCGTATTTGTCATTCTGTATTTCTGGTTACACTGCGGAACAAAAGACACCTTGGATCGGTCGTATCTCTCTATTGCAGCCGATGAATCTCGCTATGGACCCGGAATCAGATCTCATCGAAGAATTGAACCAGGAGGTTACTCGGACATCACATCGTTACTACCGAGGTCGGGCACTTTGCCCGGGAAACCGGGCTTGTTGGTAGGCAAACCTGAAAAAATGGCAAGCCCTTTCCGAATTCGAGAAATTCTCAGATTTTCCGAGGAACATTGGTTGCTCAGCAAAACCTAACTAAATTTGAATATAGTTAACCTCATTTATTATTTCCGCCTTCCGACAACCATCGTACGGTTGACACGTTTGGCCTCCAGCTCCTAGCATCCGGGTATGAGGCTCGTCTTCCTAGGGGTAGCAGGAATCACTTTAATGTTCAGCATTTTAAGTTCGTCCGCTTTGAGCCAAACCCAAGCTATTCAAGATAGTGATCGAGCTCTCTGGAGAAGCAAACTTCAGGATAATCCGTTTGGCTCTCGCCTTAATGAAGAGGGAGAAGATCTTTCCGTCGACTATCTTTCATCTGATGAACTCGAGGATGCAGGCCCTCAATACCTCTTACTGACTGCGCCTCGACGCCAATGGGTTCAGGCCTACTTCGACAGTCAATATTTCTATACATCCAATGTCTTCCAGCAGGAAGAACCAGGAGGTGATGAAGCTGTTGATACGGGGGTCTTGGTAAGCACTGCGCAACTAGCTATTGCTCCCGACGCCTTTGAAATTTCGCCTCGTGTTAAACTTGCACCACAAGTTGGCTATCAGCATCAATGGTTTAATTATGGATTAGACAAGACCTCGAACAGCCTCAACAACTTGGACTTTGATTCACAAATGGTATTTACCGAGTTGGGGGTCATTATTGATGAGAATTGGACGATTGATTTTGGTTTCGAGTGGACACGATTACTCGGACACGAGACGAGTGATAATTATGCCGAGTTCTACAAAGAGTACCGGCCACGCTGGTCCATTGAGCGGCGCATTCCCTTAGAAGAGAACATGCTGGTTCGTTTGCGTTACGAAGGCAGCTATCGAATCACTGAAGTGGATCCGACCATTATTACCGGGGGCAATATTCATCGAAATGATCGTCATGATCACGCATTCACGTTCATTTATAGTTATATGCCGATTGATCGTTTTATCGTTCAACCCTTTTTGCGTTACCAGCTCACACAATACACAGAAAACCCCAACCAAGAACGAACCGACCATCTGTTTTCGGGAGGATTGAGTTTGAGTTACTATTTCACCTCTTGGATCGGAACCCGTGCCTTTTTTAACTATATCAATCAACAATCTGACGACACTCAAGTTGCCGACTATGAAAAATGGGATGGTGGAGGCGGCTTGTCAGTATTCCTAAAATTCTAGCCATGAAACGAAATTTATCTACGGCATCCGTTTTATTGATTGGTTTAGCTCTTACCTCTCTACCCGTCTACGCTGCTCCTCAGCCATTAAAAACAGCCGCTTACGACCGGGTCTACAACGACGTCAGCACCTACTACGTCGATGGGCGCCGAACAGATGCTAAGGCAAAAGACACGATTGGCCCCGACGATGTCGTGCAGACCGGTAACAAATCCCGCGCTCAACTCCGCTTTCAAGACGACACCATCGCTCGTCTGGGTTCTAACACGTCTTTCTATTTTGAACCTGCTAGCCGGACAATGCACCTCGAGAAAGGAACCCTTCTTTTCCATACCCCCAAAGGTCAAGGCGGCGGTTACATTCGCACGCAATCGATCACAGCGGGAATAACTGGAACCACGGTGACAGTGAGTACAACCAGTAATGGTGGGTTCAAGTTACTCGTTCTTGAAGGCACGTGTCGTGTGACGCTCCCTAATGGAGATCTACTGACTCTCCTCGCGGGTGAAATGACTTTTGTCTTTCCAGGGCAAACTGGTAAGCCTCCTGTTCTCAAGTTTGATTTAGAACGCAACATCGAAGGGGCTCAGCTTGTTCAAGGATTCGATATTCCGCTTTCATCCATGCCTTTGATTCAAACAGAAATCGAGCAACAGCAAGAGGATCTCGAAAACGGTAAGGCTAAGAAAACGAATATTTTGATCGGTGACGCCACTGACAATGAAAGCTTTGATATTCATGAAACTATCGAAATTTCGATTGATCCTGAAACCGCCTTTGAAGGCGTCGGTAGCGCCCAATTAAGCAATCTCAACAGTGACAACATCACAATCAGCTTAGGCCAAATCGATGGCAGCTTCATTTTAGAATCGATTGATCCCGATCTCCGTATTTTAGGGCCTGGAAATCTCAGCATCAGCAACGCAACGATTGAAAACCGAGGAGGCGATTTGTTTATTGGCACGGAAGGCGATCTAACGTTGACGACAACCGACCTAATTGCGCTTAATCAGATCGACCTTACCTCCAATCAGGCGCTCACATTAACTAATGTCGAACTCATCACCACCTCCAGCAAAATCAATCTTAAAAGCGCCAATAGCCTAACCATAAATAACCTACTGTTGAGTAGCAGTAATCAAGTCAGCACTTTAAATTTTGACGGTGGCGATCTCTTAAGCTTCGTCAATGATTCATCTCAGCTTCTAAACGCTCTCAGTTCGAGCCTGTCCGCCGATACAATTGTTCTTAAAAATGTAAACTTCCCGGTGGGTGCCCAAGCTAAATTCTACACGCGCACGGGGAACTGGAGGTGGGATAGCGTCGACTTTGCCACGATTCCAGGTCAACTCAACTTGATTAACGTAAACAAGAATGGAGGTACTACACCTCTCTTTAACAGCACACCTCCTGGAGTCGGTGGCCCTGGAAATATCGACGGCGATCCCAATTTTCAGTCTTTAGTGCGTTAGGTATTCACATCTTGCGAAAGCCCTCTCAGTTCATGCAAATTAGTAACAATGATTATGGCCATGCCCGTGGTAGCCATGGTGGTAAGAACCATGTCCACTGTAGTAATGCCCGTGATGTGCGTAGCAACCTGTGAAACAGAAAGCCATCCCGGCTAAAAGAATCAGGGGAATAAGTATTTTCATGTCTATACGACGTCTATTGCGGTATTTAGATTCTAAGTAATTTGAAATCATCTTCATTTAGACGATACATTCCGTCCTTATTGACTGAGTACAACGATGACAACTTTTAGTTTAAAAATAGCTACTTGAAACACCTCTATAAAAGCATCGCCTTTTCCGAATCGCCCTCTAGAAAAGAAATTTAACCTTAGCGTCTTAGATACCTCTTTTTGAAATGTCCGAATACGATTCTATGTTGGCCCAATACCCCCGCCTAAGCGCCAGATCCAAAACGCTTAAAATTTGTTCAATTTTTTCATGACCACAGCGAATTTATGGATAACCTATAAAAAGTTCCTTATCGCATTAGCGGTAGGAATACCCCTGCAATCAGTAATATCGACTAGTCGGAGTTGATATGTCATTTCTTGCCCTAGAAGTTTTACAGTCTCTTGAACACGCCCGTGCCTCTGCTCGTTTCTTATTCAGTGGTCGAGAAGGTCATGGAGAATTATGGATTGAAGAAGGAGAGATTAAACAAGTCGAGGGATGCACGATTGATTCGTTGCGGAAGCTCCTCACCCAATCGCCTGTTGAAATATGGGTTCGCCCACACGAGAGGGAACTTTCGACCACTTACGGGAAAGGAGACCTAACTATCAGTGATTTGGCATTGGAAGCTGCTGCGCATTATGATTCCGGCAAAGCAGAAATGTTAAGTAGTCGAAACCGCACTAAAGCACCTAAATCAGCTCCGGTGCTTAATGACAAAAAGGTCTCGGCAACTCCTGATACCAAACTCAAGAAGCCCTCTAAGAAATCGAAACGGAAAATTTTGAAAGAGACTCCGCAGTTAAATCCAGACTTCGAAAACACGACAATCTCGCCATTTAAAACCACAGCTAATCAAGCGGTTCATACCATTTCTAAAGCAGTTGAACCTTACAATCATAAGCAGGTTGAAGAAAACGAAGCTGTTCAAACGCAGCCCTATCATATGATCCGTTTCAACCTGGCCTTACCTGAAAAGAAAGTCATCGGAAGATCGTCTCGAGCCAATGTTGTTATTATCGATAAACAGGTCTCTAAGCTTCACTGTGAAGTTCACTACGATGGTGAGAATATCACAATTACCGATCTCGACTCGTCGAATGGAACATTTCTCAACGGAAATCGCGTGCGAGAAGCAACTGCGGCATTCTCTCATGATGTTATTCAAGTTGGGCGAGCATTCTGTCTCCTTTCCATTGTTTGATCTATGTTCTTGCGAGCGCTCGCCATGCTTTACTTGCGATCCCTTGTAGCTCTGCTGTTTTTTTCTTCGTCAAAGCTCTTTGCTGGCAGCAGCTCGGCAATCATCAAAGGTAAAACGAGAACGGGGCGAACTCATTTAGAAATTCATTTCCAGGATATCAGCGCGGACATCACCTATGTTCGGCTGAGCATTGATAACCACGTCTGACTAAAAGTATGCCGGATTCAAACGATGAACCATTTCCTTGGTTCGAATGCCTTGCCTTTCTTCCAATCGCCGGTGGCTGTTTAATCGCATTGTATAATTGGTGGTGCGGTGCCTCGTTTTGGGAACAAGCCTGCTATTGCCTAGTGATCTTTTTTGGCGGCGGACTATTTCTTCTCATTAAGGAAGGGTATCAAACAGGAAAGCTTCCCATGCGAGGAGGACACCTTGAGCGCGCTAAACACCCTTGGACTTTTTTTGGATTTATCTGTTTCTATGCTATCGCAGGAATCGGCTTGCTATTCACAGGATTCGCTATGCTATTGCTCGGCGGAGTGGAGACTTAGATCATAACTGATCATAAGGCAGCGAGAACGCCTTTTCTCCGACATTCAGATCTCCTGTTTGAAATCCCTTATTAAACCAGCGAGCCCGTTGTGCGGAAGTTCCATGAGTGAACGAGTCCGGGTCCACATATC
>JBCCKK010000230.1:0-5684 GCA_039027395.1 Verrucomicrobiota bacterium
CAGAATTCAAATAGAACGAATCATTCATGGTTCTAAGCCTTTCTGTGGTATTGCCGCAAGAAATCCCAAGACACCAGTACAATCCGTTAGGCTAGATGACTCTATTGAGACAAGTCATTTATCTTGAAATCAAGGCAAATGACTTGACATCAAGTTCTTTAGGATTACTTTTCGGATGTTATGAAAAACTTATCGTTAACTCTATTTGTTGGTTTGGTTTGCACTCTCTTCGTCACAGCGCCTCTGGCTCAAGGCGAAGCGAAATCCTACGAAATTGATACGGCTCATTCATCGATTGATTTTAAAATCCGTCACCTTGGAATCAGTTGGGTTCGTGGACATTTCGCCGACTTTAGCGGAGTCGTCAAAGTCGATGATGCCAATCCCGAGAACAGCTCCGTAGAAATGACCGTTCAAGCGGCCAGTATCAACACGTCTAACGAAAAGCGTGACGGTCATTTGCGAGATGAAGACTATTTTAACGTGGCGAAATATCCAACTCTCACATTTAAAAGCACTGCCGTGAAAAAAACAGGCGATAAGCCCTATGAAGTCACTGGAGACTTCACCATGTTGGGAAGTACTAAATCCATCACAGTGACCTTACAAGATTCAGGCGAAATCGAAGCACGGGGTAGTCAACGCCGAGGTGGAGAGATCGAAGAATTCAAAATCAAGCGAAGTGAATATGGAATGACCGAAAGCATTGGCCCCATCGGCGACCATGTTCATATTTATCTCGCTTTCGCCGGAATCAAAAAGTAGTTATTAACGCCCATCGAATGGTTTTAAACCCTCGAATCGACTCAGGTTCGAGGGTTTTTGCTTCGTTTAATACGCTCTCCAGATCTACAACTCGGGAGGATCGATCAATTTGAACAATATCTCGGCGTTGACCGGAAACTTCAGACGAGACGATGGTGGGGAAATCACGACTCCTAAATGTGTATCTTCCCCATTGTCAGAAGGTTGGGACACGGTGAATGCAATTCCCTTTCGAAGGTTATGCCCTTGGTAGCGAATATCTAGTGTCGGCTCATCTCCCAAAAATCTTGCTTGGTCGATAGGAATTCCAGGCAATAAGCGAATGCACTCATCGTCCAGCGGTTGAACTTGTTCCAAGATAAACGATTCCATCTTCATGTTGGCAATAGGAACATTAAACCATTCGCAGGGGGATAATAAGATCTGCTGGATCTGCATTCAAAAACGCTTAGCGAGCGAGCTCATTTATTGGCGGAGAAAATTTCGTCAGATTTATCCCCTCTACTGCATCTTTGTATTCATCAAAATTGGGGATTCGTCCGAGAATTGCTGAAAGCACGACCACGGGAGTCGAGGAAAGGAGGGATTCTCCTTTTTTACGTTCGGAGTCTTCGACTACTCGTCCTTGGAAGAGACGCGTCGATGTCGCCATAACAGTATCGCCTTTAGCTGCTTTCTCTTGATTACCCATACACAGATTGCAGCCTGGCCGCTCCAGATACATCATATTTTCGTATTCTTTGCGAGCCGCGTTCTTGGGATTGTTATCATCGAATTCAAACCCCGAATATTTTTGCAGCATATCCCAGTCGCCCTCCTCTTTGAGTTCATCAATGATGTTGTAGGTAGGTGCAGCAACAACCAGCGGAGCATTGAAACGAACTTCTCCCTGCTGCTCTTCCAGATTCTTTAACATCTGAGATACAACCTTGAGATCGCCCTTGTGCACCATGCACGAACCCACAAAACCAAGATCTACTTCTTTCTTTCCTTTGTAGTAGGAAAGCGCACGAATTGTATCGTGGGTGTACCGCTTAGAGACATCATCATTACTAACGTCCGGGTCTGCAATCATGGGTTCGATAATCTCGTCTAAATCGACAACAAATTCTGCGTAATATTTCGCTTCAATATCAGGCGTGAGCGCAGGTTTCTCTCCGGACGTGATCTCGGCAATTCGCTGATCGGCACGGTCGATCAATCCTTGAAGGACTTGCGCCTTATTGTCCATGCCCTTTTCGATCATGATCTGAATTCGGCTTTTTGCTATTTCCAAGGACTCGATCAGCGTATCGTCTTGCGAAATACAAATGGAAGCTTTGGCCTTCATCTCGGCTGTCCAATCGGTAAAGGTAAATGCTTGGTCCGCAGGTAGGGTCCCGATGTGCACCTCAATGACTCTACCCTGAAAAACATTATCGCCGAATTTTTTTAACATCTGAGCCTGCGTCGCGTGGACGACATCTCGAAAATCCATATGCTCCTTCAAGTCTCCCTTGAACGTAACTTTGACGGACTCCGGAATTGGCATACTTGCTTCTCCCGTTGCTAAAGCAAGGGCCACTGTTCCCGAGTCTGCACCGAACGCAACGCCTTTCGACATCCGTGTGTGGGAGTCACCACCAATGATAATCGCCCATTCATCAACCGTGAGATCATTCAAAACCTTGTGAATCACATCGGTCATGGAGTGGTATTCCCCTTTGGGATCACGCGCGGTAATGAGACCAAACGCATTCATGAACTTCATTAGTTTGGGAATATTAGCCTGAGCTTTCGTATCCCAAACAGAAGCGGTATGACATCCAGATTGATATGCCGCATCGACCGTGGGTGAAATAACCGTGGCAGCCATCGACTCCAACTCTTGAGATGTCATGAGCCCCGTCGTATCTTGGGACCCTACAATATTTACCTTAACCCGAACATCGGATCCGGCATGCAATACAACACCTTCCGTAACTCCCACAGCATTTTTGTTGAAGATTTTCTCGACCGCAGTGAGCCCTTGACCTTCATGAGAAATCTCTTTCGAGGGGGCAAATACAGGCGGCAAATCTACCCCGAGTGTCTTCGCCGCAAAAGTCTGCAGCTTTTTACCAAAGACTATCGCGTAAGATCCCCCTGCCTTGATAAACTCAACCTTTTGAGGCGTAAGCGCCGACGAAATATCTACCAGTTCTTTTTCACCATGATACAACTTCTTTTTCTTCGTATTGATTGTGAGGACGGTCCCCGTATCAACTGAATAGACCTGCTCAAGAACTGGATCATCTTTATCATCCAATATCGGCTTACCGTCAGCATCCAATTTTTTAACCCAGTTTTTTAGATCGATTCCAATTCCACCCGTTACACTAACGGTAGTCAGGAAGATTGGGGAAATTCCGTTGGTTCCGGCGACGATTGGAGCAATGTTGACAAACGGAACATAGGGACTGGCTTGCTTTCCCGTCCACAGGGCAACGTTATTAACCCCAGACATCCGAGACGATCCTACGCCCATCGTCCCCTTTTCAGCAATCAGCATGACCCGCTTGTCGGGATGCAGTTTTTGAAGTGCTTGGATTTCTTTCTGGGCCGGTTCCGAAATCATGCATTTGCCATGCAATTCTCGATCTGATCGAGAGTGGGCTTGATTTCCAGGAGACAATAAGTCCGTGGAGATATCACCCTCGGCCGCTATGTAGGTAACGACTTCAATCTCCTCCTCAACATCGGGGAGTTTGGTAAAAAATTCAGCTTCTGCGTAACTTTCAAGAATGTCTTTAGCGATGTCACTCCCACCGGTGTATGCAACCTCAAGCCGCTCGGTATCTGCTTCATACAAAAACACCTGCGTTTTGAGAACAAGGGCCGCCTCTTGAGCAATTGCGGTATCCGTGCCCAAAGCTAAATCTAAAAGTACTTCAACAGATGGACCACCTTTCATGTGAGAGAGTAACTCAAAGGCAAAGGTCGGTGTAATTTCTTCAACAACCACCTCGCCGAGGATAATTTCTTTCAAAAACCGAGCCTTTGCACCCGCCGCACTGGTCGTCCCCGGTAGCGTATTATAGATAAAAAATTTAAGGGAATCGTTTCGGTGCTCGCTATCAAGGTCCTTAATTTGCTCGATAATTTCAGTTACAAGCTCGCCACTATCTATGGGCTTGGGATGTAATCCCTGCCCTTCCCGCTCTTCAATTTCTTTTAGATAGTCTAAATACACGTCGAATAATGATATAACAAATGTCCGCTGAAGCCTAATTTTTTCAAGAAGATTTTGCGAATTATCGCTGTCGCACAATCCCTTGGGGGCGCCTCCTCGCAAATCTTTTTGATACGTCATTTTCTGTTTTGCAATGTCCCAATGTTCCTTAGCCTTATTGGTTAACTATGGAACGGCATTCCCATATTCGGGTCATCGGCGCCCGCCAGCACAACCTGAAGAATCTCGATCTTGAGATTCCAAAAGAACAATTGGTTGTTATTACGGGTCCCTCAGGTTCCGGCAAATCCTCACTGGCTTTTGACACATTATTTGCTGAAGGACAAAGACGTTACGTCCAGAGCTTATCCTCGTACGCGCGCCAATTTCTCGATCAGCTCGAAAAGCCAGATGTGGATGCGATCGAAGGCCTCTCTCCTGCAGTAGCTATTGAGCAGCGGACATCTGCAACCAATCCACGATCCACAATCGGGACTGTCACGGAGATCTACGACTACCTCAGAGTCTTATTTGCAACATGTGGACAGCCGTATCATCCTAAAACCGAAAAGCGATTAACCCAGGTTTCGATTCAGGATTTGGTGGATGAGATTTTGGAGCACCCCGCGGGTCAACGCTTTCAGGTTCTGGCACCTATTGTTCAAAAAGAAGTGGGCACGTCTCGTGATGTTCTCGAGCGACTCAAGCGAGATGGATATGTGCGGGTGCGCATCGATGGAATAACTCATTTGCTCGAAGAAAAAATTCGCCTCGATGCTAAGGTCGCTCACACAATTGAAGTTGTAGTTGATCGCTTAGGCGTTTCTAGTGAATCCCGAACCCGCCTTTACGAGGCTTTAGAGTTAGCGCTTCAACTCGGTGATGGCCTGGTTATTATTGATTGGGTCGATCCAGCCATTCCCGACTGGAAACGAAGCAATCAAAACTTTGACCCAGAGACCGGTTATCGGTTCGCTCGCCTCACTCCCCGTCACTTTTCTTACAATAGCCATGCAGGTGCTTGCCCAACCTGCCACGGGCTGGGAACGGAGCTCGTCCCTGACCCAAAACTCATTATTCCGGATGACTCATTGACCTTGGACGAAATGCCTGTTCGCCCTTGGAAACGCACTGCAAAACTGCAAGCGGCACTAAATCAAAGTCGCCTCCGCGACCTAGCTCGACATGCAAATGTGGCCTTCGACCAACCATGGTCGGAACTCCCCGAATCTTTTCATCGGCTCATACTTGAAGGCTCCGGCAGCGAAAAGATCGAATTTACATCTGTTAAAAATGGAGAGACTCGAACTCGGAAACAATCCTTTGAAGGAGTCTTATCAGAGACCGCGCGGCTCTTTGAATCAAGTAGTAGCCCCCTTACCCGAAAGCGCCTAGGGGGCTTTTTAAATCGAAAAGCGTGTCGAACCTGTCAAGGAATGCGCCTACGGCCTGAAATCTTAGCCGTTTACCTTGAAGACTCAACCACAGGGGAAAAGCGCAATATTCATGAGTTCTGTGCATGTCCGATTGCTGACGCTCTCGATTTCATCGAAGGCTTCCACTGGACCGCTCACCAACAACAGGCCGCAAAAGAAGTGATCAAAGAAGTGCTTGCCCGCTTGCGATTTCTCAAAGACGTTGGGCTAGATTATCTCACGCTAAATCGGGAGAGTAGCACACTCTCTGGAGGAGAAATTCAGCGAATCCGGCTTGCTACTCAAATCGGATC
>JBCCKK010000231.1:0-5684 GCA_039027395.1 Verrucomicrobiota bacterium
CGGCTTTTTTGCCCCGATCTTCCGCCATATGGAAAAAGCGCCGACTCCGCCAGCAGAGGAGCTCCAAGAGCGGTCGTATGATGGGAAAGGCGTTGAGTCGACTTAACTAAGCGCTTTTTGAACAAGAGTGCTTAACGTCTTACCGTCAGCACGTCCACCTGCCTTAGCCATAACAGCCTTCATAACAGCGCCCATTTCTTTCTTTGATGTAGCTCCCGTCTCACGGATTGCATCTTGAATCATTGTTTCGAGTTCTGCTTCGCTGAGGGCTGCTGGAAGGAATGTTTTCAAAATAGCTTTCTCTGCTTCTTCTTTTTCAGCAGCTTCGGAACGTCCTGCATTCTTAAAGCTTTCGATTGCGTCATTTCGCTTTTTTACTTCCTTGCGAGCGACGACGACAACCTCCTCATCGGTTGGGACACCATCCTGCCCATATTTTTCGATCGCAGCATATTTAACCGCCGATTTAAGGAGGCGCAGGGTGTTGAGCTTATCCGCTTCTTTGGCCTTCATAGCGGCCTTTAATTCGTTATCGATACGTTCAACGAGTGACATAGGGCAAAATCTTATTGCGCTTCTGAGCGGATGACGAGAATTAGATTGCCGCGATCATAAAAAGGACCGCGGATGATGAGAGGAACTTGTGGCTTGGGATGGTATTGGCCTTTAAGTAGCGGCTTGTTTTCCTGTAGTAGTTCGAACTCAAACATGGCCGGCTGAGAGGTTACTTTAGAAAACCTCATTGAGAACATATCGTGTGGGCTAAACATGACCGGTGCTTGGGGTCTCAACGAGGAGCGAGCTTGTCCGATAATCCTGTATTTTTTATAGCCAAAGAGTTTTTCTAAACTCCGCTTCAACTCGTCCTGAACGGGAAGACGCTCTTCAATTCCATCATCCTGAGCATGAATAAGCGAGAAACGAACATGCTGTATCTCCTCTGCCAGTAATAGGCTTGATGAGGTAAAACTGAAAAGAATGAGATATAGCCAAAATTTCATGATCAGTAGGTGTAATTAGCCGGAATGTAGCGGTAACCTTCGGCCCAAATGACCTCGGCCTTAGCTTCTTCAGAATAGAATGGGGTTGCGTATATACCGGGTTCTGCACCACTGATGGTCGGCAGTCCTGGCTGAGAATTTTGAGATCCCGTGCTGAAAAAGAAAGCAACGGTGACTACGATAGCGGCAACAGCCGTTGCGAAGTAGGAAAGAGCTCTCCAGGAGGAAACCGACATGGGTTCACTAATTTCGCTTTGCAAGCGTGTCCAGGCTGTGGTCTGGTCAAACCGAGAGCGTTTCTTCATTTCCGAAACTTGTTTCAGGTCCATCCGGAGTTGTAATAATGCAGATTCCGTCTGAGCCGCATCCGGTCGAGGGATTCTATCAGTTTCTACGAGTTTCTTTTCGAATTCATTATAGTTCGGCATATCGATCTCCAAGTAGCTGTTTCAATTTCTGACAACTATAGTAGAGCCGTGATAACACGGTTCCCTTTTTACATCTCAGAATCCTTGCGGTTTCTTCGGTGCTGAAGCCCTGTATCAGGCGCAATTCGACGACGGCCCGTTGTTCGGGATTCAATGATTTTAATGCTGTATTTAATGCGTCGCGCAAGTCGCCGTGATGCGCCGCATCAGCTCCAGTTCGTTCGTCGACTCCTTCGATCGGAGTATCTTCTTCGTTCTGTTGAAGGGGGAACAATCCCAAACGCTTCTGCCGCCGCTGAATCTTTCGAATCGTATCATACGCCTGATTCATCGCGATCCGATACATCCACGTGCTAAATTTTGATTTTCCCTTGAAACGTTTAAACTTTTTATATGCTTTGAGAAAGGCCTCTTGCACAACATCTTCCGCCAAGGCGTCATCGCGAACGACTTGATGCACTGCGGACCAAAGCCCATGGTAATATTGTTGGTGTAACATTTCCCATCCTTCAGCACGCCCGTCGCGGATCAGCTTCAATGCTTCCGCTTCTTTAAAAGGCGTAACTTTATTTTGGACGTCCATAAGGCCAATGAGATTCAGGCTAACTACTTGATAATCAAAAACCAAAACGATTTTTCACGAAAAATCTTAATCTTGCTTAAGGTCTGTGATTGGCAAAGCTTTTACGTAAGGTAACCTGCCCTCCGCTCCGTGAAACTACTATATAAGTATCTCATAACGCAAGTTTCGGTCACGACTTTCGTGTCGATCGCAGTGCTGACCTTTATTTTGGTTCTCGGAAACGCGTTTCAGCGCGTATTTGATCTTCTCGTCAATAATGATGTGCCTCTCACCCTGATCCTAAAGATGCTGTTTCTGCTAATTCCAACAGCATTAACATTCACCATTCCGTGGGGCTTACTTATTGGGATTCTCATTACCTTCGGAAGAATGTGTCAAGATCATGAGATTACGGCGATTCGATCGGCTGGGATTGGGCTTGTACCATTTTCGGCTCCCGTGATCCTCTTTAGTCTCCTTTTGACCGGTATAAGCTTTTATAATAATGCGTCTTTGGCACCAAGTGCCATGACCAATTTCAAATTGACGCTTGTCGAGCTCGGCCGAAGTAATCCCACGATGTTTTTGAAAGCCCAGCAGCCGATACGTGAATTCGGCAATATGCGGATCTATTTGGAGCACAAGGAGGGAAACCGAGTTAGCGGGATTCACATTTGGGAAGTGAATGATCAGGGAACCCCGATTCGCAGCGTAAGAGCGGACAGCGGCGTGATTTCGGCAAACCTTTCCGATAAGTCGATGACGATCACGCTTAATAAGGCACGCCAAGAGGAGCGAGGGCCAGATCCCACAGTGATTACTCGAATCGAAAGTGGTATGAAAGCTTCTCAACTGCCGATCCGTATTTCTTTAGAAAACCTATTGGATACGTCTCGAGTCGAGAAAAATATAACGGTCTGGACGCTCAGTCGAATTCGTTCCTCGCTATTTGACGAAGATGAAGGCCAAGAATTTCAGCTGCTTCCGATTCTTACCGAATTACAGAAACGCTTAGCCTTTTCTTGCTCTTGTTTTACGTTTGCTCTGATTGGGATTCCGCTCGCGATTACCACGGGACGAAAAGAGACTTCGGTAAGTTTTGTGGTGAGTTTAAGCGTAGTTATCGCCTATTACCTCATGGTTGTTTTAGCGATGTCGCTAAAAGAGAAAGCGGGAGCTTATCCCGAGGTGATTGTATGGGCGCCTAATTTCATTTTCCAAACGCTCGGGTTCTTTCTTCTTTGGAAAGTGAATAAGACTCCTTTCTAAAGAGCATTAGTTGCCGGTTATCGCACGAACAAGTTCGCGAGCTCGCCCCAGGGCATGCTCGCGGTCTTTAATGAGTCCCTCAAGCTGTTCGTCAAACAATTGTTTCAATAATTGCCCCACTTGCTTTCCGGGAAGCATTCCCATATCTAGAAGGTCCTTACCTTTGACGAGTGGATCGGGTTGTAATTCTTCCTGAGAAAATTCTTTCTGCTTGTCTTTGAGAAACTCATAAATACTCAGGTCGGCGTGGCAACAACTGCAGTCAATACGGTGCAATTCCATTTCGTGTTCGAAGTGGGGCTGCCCCATGAAACGTTTTAAGGTGCTCACTTTCATCGAAATCGCGTCCTTAAATTGCATATGCCGAGCCACGCAGTGGGTGACAGCTTCGATTTGTTGATTGGAAAATCGAAGCCGTTTCATGATTTTTTCCGTTACCTCTGCGCCTATGGTTTCGTGTGCTGTAAAACGAATTCGCCCCGTATCATCAACCGAGTAAGTATGAGGCTTAGCGATGTCGTGAAACAAAACGGCAAAGGCGAGGGTGGGATCCGCATTTTTAAGCATTCCGACCATCATGCGGACATGGGTGTAGACATCGCCTTCTGGATGAAACTGTGGTGGTTGCTCGACTCCTTTCATATTCTCAATCTCGGGAATCCAGATTTGCATCAGACCGGATGCGTCTAAGAGATCGAAAGCGAGCTGTGGACGTGGACCTGTAAAACAACGAATGAGTTCGTCTCGGACCCGTTCGGGAGCAAGGTCTTTTGCCAATTCGGCAAGGTTACAGATCGATTTCCATGTGCTCTCTTCGATCTCGAAACCCAGTTGTGCTGCGAATCGAACAGCCCGAAACAAGCGAAGATGGTCTTCTTTAAAACGTTTTTCAGGATCTCCAATGGCTCGGAGGGTTTCTCGCTTCAGGTCTTCTTGTCCCCCTACGTAGTCGATGACGCGATCGGTGATCGGATCGTAAAAGAGCCCGTTGATTGTGAAGTCTCTCCGTTGGGCATCTTCTTCAGCCGTTGTGAAAACTACTCCAGAAGGTCGTCGTCCATCTTGGTAGTCCAAGTCCTGACGAAAGGTTGCGATTTCGAAAATGTGATCATCCTCAATGACCCGAACAACACCAAATGTTTTCCCAAGTAAATCCGTGGCTCGGGGGAATAAGTGTTGAACGTCGTCGGGATGCGCGTTGGTGGCGATATCGACATCCTTTGCATCGATTCCAAGAAGGTAATCTCGAACCGCTCCTCCAGCGAAGTAGGCTTCGTGACCGGCACCTTGCAAGATACGGACCGCACTTACAGCAGCGCGAGTCAATGGTGTATCGTTCATGAAACCGATTCCGATTTTTTAATCTGACTGGAGAAGAAGAGATACACAATTCCCCCAATCATGGACCAGCCAAGATTAATTAGCAGAAATAGAGTCGAACAAGCCAGTGCAGTTTCTTCTCCAACAGGTTGGCCTTGCCGAGTGACTCCGAAGACTCCAAATAGTAAAAAGAAAGCCCCCTCCCGAATTCCATGCCCACCTGGAAAAAGCGGAATACTCATAGCGCACAATACAATCGCGAAGAGGATGGTCATAGGGCCGTAGTGAATATCTAAGTGGAGTGATTTTGCTAAAAGCCAGCCAATAGACAGTAATGGAATGACGGTAGCAATAGCCCCTATTACGGCAGACAAGGTGTGCTTTGTTTCACGTAAATGAGCAAACATTCCCTGATAAAGGTCCTCAAAGATTTCCCGTTTTGGAATTTTGAGCCAAAGTTTATGGAAGACTAGCGGAAGCTTATGGACTGGAAAGATGAACATGACAGTCAGGCCGCAGAACACGCAAGAGAGGACAAAAGCGAGTCCAAAGATAATCGGGCGTGTCTTTTCATTGCTGGTTAAGCGTTCCCATTCCCAAGGCAAGAGCAGAAACGTAACGGCAAGAATGGCAACGAGTCCGAGAACTCGATCCATGATCATCGACAAGGTTGCTTGTGCTTTTCGATCGGGTGCTTTGCGAATGGCATAAAAAATTTTGATGAGGTCACCTCCGGTTGAACCGAAGAGGAATTGATTAAAGAAAAATCCAATCATGTTGATCTTCCAGGTTTCACCAAATGTGAGAGCAATTTTTTGAACTCTAAGCAGACACATCCAACGGAAGGCACCCATGAAAAGTGCTAAACCAAAAGCTACGAAAGCAGCTGTGAGCCATCGAAAGTCGGCATTTGAGAATTCCTGCCAAAACTTAACCCAGTCATTATTCCACGCTATGAGACCAATGATAGCAGAGGCAACGACTAAGCGGATCCAAAAACCGACTGAGGGCTTTAATTTTGATCCGGACCGTTCTCTTTCCACCATTTCTGACATGTAACAACCTCCTCCTCTTTTAATCGAGGGGATAATTCAAGGGTTGGAA
>JBCCKK010000232.1:0-5644 GCA_039027395.1 Verrucomicrobiota bacterium
GTGGAGTTTAATTTCTCCAAAATGCCCACCTTTCAACGAGCGATACTCTTGAGGGATGAGCGCTTGTTGAACTTCGCGAGCCATGTGCATATCATCTTCGAGGATGAGATTCTTTTCTCGAAGTTCTTCTGTTAATTCATTGAGACGGTTTCGCTCCTGTTCGAGAGCGTCTTCCATATTTTTCTGATTGGTAAAATCTCGAGAAATACCAAAGGTTCCGATAACTTCACCTTCCTCATTGAGTAGAGGCATTTTCGTTGTCAGAGCCCAACGTATTGATTCGTCATCGAAGGTTTCTTTTTCGACTTTACCGATGATCGGTGTCCCCGTCTTGAGGATTTCTTGTTCGTCTTCGTAGGCTTCACGTGCATGTTCATCGGTGAAAAAATCGAAATCTGTTTTGCCAATAGCTTTGTCGGGATTGGATAAACGAAAGTGCTCAGTGGTGGCACGGCTGATTCTAATAAATCGGCTTTGCAGATCTTTGAAGAAAATTCGGTCTGGTGTATTGAGCATTAGGTTATCAAGAAGCTGACGCTGTAATGCCAGTGCTCGGGCGTCCTGGGCCTTTGTCACAGCATAAAGGACAGCACGAACTAAGGCTCGCTGGGTTGTAAGCGTAGCCACGACATACTCCTGAGCACCCGACTGAACAGCTTCCACGGCGGTATCCTCAAAGTCAGTGTCGACAACAATAACGACAGGTAGATTCGTGGCTCGGTGAACCTCATCAAAGCAAGCGATTCCTTGCTTATCTGGGAGATTAAGATCCATGAGAATGACGTCCCAGTGACCACTTTTGATTTTATCCAATGCGCCTTTTAAGGTTTCTGTGTGTTCAACAACAAACGTTCTAAGTTTCGATTCTCGAAGATAGCCCAATAGCGTGTCGCTGATTTGACCAGGCGCGTGGACGAAAAGTGCATTCAGGGGTGGCGAAGGCAGACGTTCTTTTTTCATTCAATTAAGTAAAAGCGCATGGACCTAGCTTTTACGATATTCAGGTCCCATGCGCTTGAACTAATGGCTTACAACAGCTTCCGGAAAATTACCAGCTTGATTTGTGTTAGTGAGACGGGCAGGGCTTTTGAGCCGTTGCTTGTAGGGGTATATATCTTAAGTCATTTATTCAAAGATACTTAGAGATATTTCGCTCATTTTTTGGGATAGTTTTCTAAAAAAATGAAGAAAATGCTGGGGTTTTCCGTAGCAAATGAGTGATACATTTAGAGCGTTTGCCCTTAACGTAGGATAATTAATGGATCTTAATCAATCAGTTCGTTAGATGAACTGATTGATCAAAGCTTCCACAACCTCTTGTTTGCCTGAGGCAGGAAGGGGATCTTCGATTTTGAGAGCTTCTTCGCGAAGCGATTCAAGAGAAGACTTCCCGGATTCGATGGTTTCACCGAGGGATGAGTCCCAAGTTGAGTAACGCTCTTTAACCATGGTTTCGTAGCGTCCATCCGCACGAATTGCCGCAGCGATCTTTAATCCGCGGGCAAAGGCATCCATTCCAGCGACATGAGCGTGGAGTAAGTCTACGGGCTCGTACGAATCCCGGCGGCGTTTTGCATCGAAGTTCAGTCCTCCTGTTGTAAATCCTCCCATGGCCAAGACTTCGAGCATGATTTCAGTGGTTAAATAAATGTTGGTGGGAAACTCATCCGTATCCCAACCGCAGTTGGGAGTTCCGTCATTCGCATCGATAGAGCCTAGTGCATTGGCTTCCCGGGCGACACGCATTTCATGCTGCATTGTATGACCTGCTAGAGTGGCGTGGTTAGTTTCGAGGTTGAGTTTGAAATGATCGAGCAAATCGTATTCTCGAAGAAAATTTAAACAGGCGGCCGCATCAGAGTCATATTGATGTGTTGAAGGCTCTTGAGGCTTCGGCTCAATGTAGAAGGGGCCTTGGAATCCAATCTTTTTCTTGTGATCCACAGCCATGTGGAGAAAGGCCGCTAAGTGATCGAGCTCTCGCTTCATTTGGGTGTTCCAAAGGGAAGCATAGCCTTCGCGACCGCCCCAGAAAACATAACCTTCCCCACCGAGCTCGTGAGTTACTTCGAGAGCTTTTTTGACTTGGGCCGCAGCGTAGGTATAGACCTGAAGATTAGGGGAGGTAGCCGCACCTTGTGAATATCGAGGATGCGAAAAAAGACAGGCGGTGCCCCAGAGCAATTTCTTTCCTGTCTCTCCCTGCAGGCTTTTAAAGTGAGCAACAACTTGATCTAATGTTTTTTCGGTTTCTAGAATGTTTTCGCGCTCCGGGGAAATATCACGATCGTGAAAGCAGTAATAGTCGATTTGTGTTTTGTTCAAGAAATCGAAAAATACATCCCCGCGATTAAGAGCATTTTCCAGAGAATCACTTCCATCGTCCCAAGGCATGAGAGCCGTTCCGGTTCCGAATGGGTCAGCCAGGCTGTTTCGCATGCAATGCCAGTAGGCAGCAGCGAAGCGCAGGTGGTCTCGCATCGATTTGCCCTCGACCATCTCGCTGGGCTGGTAGTGTTTAAATGCTAACGGATTCTTAGACTCAGGACCTTCGAAGTTAATCGGTTCAAATATATACGATGCGCTCATCACCATAATCATCTCATACTAATAGGAAAGTAGATACCGCAAAATGCGGTTAGCTCTTGTTAATTTACGAATGAGTGCGAATATCGAGACAGATGAGGTTGCGTATCGCCATCGTCATATCAGATATTTTCTTGAGGCGGCTGACGCCCGCTCTATTTCCGTTTGTTCGAAATCAGCAAGATTACTGGATTATCGACATTCATCGACCCATCAATGAACTGGCTTCTTTATTGCGTGAGCTTCAGCCCGTTGGGATTCTGACGGAGTGGTTACCTGAAAAGACGGAAGCAATTCTCGAGTTAGGACTTCCGACTGTGATTGCCGATACTGATGAGGCGTTTCCCTATGCGATTAGCTTAGATGTTGATGATTGGAAGGTAGGTGCGCGAGCTGCAACATTTTTTATTCATTCGGGATTTCAGAGCTTTGCCTTTCTAGGGAATAGAAATCCCTACTCGCTCCAACGTTTGGAGGGCTACCAAGCAGAACTACAGAAAAACGGGCACTCTTGCCAAGTTCATGAGGACCGTGAAACAAAGAGAAAAACCTATATGGAGCATTTTCGAGGCCAATCGCCGAAACTGGAGCGTTGGTTGAAAAGCCTTCCCAAACCCACGGCTCTTTTTGCGGCTCATGACCCTCTAGGGCGATTAGCCTGTGAGGTTTGCCATGAGTGCCAAATTGCTGTGCCAGAGGAACTTGCCGTTGTCGGAGCGAATAATGACGAATTGTTGTGTAATCTTTCTTATCCGCCACTCTCGAGCGTTATGATTCCATGGTTAAAAATAGGTCAGCAAGCCGGGGAATTGCTTGAAGGGCTAATTAAACGCGGTGAAAAAGCGGGACAGGTTATTGCGATCGAGCCGGGTCAGGTGGTCCCTCGCAAATCATCGGACTTTACAGCAGTCGAGAATAACGAGCTTCGGCGAGCCCTCGAGTATATGCGACTTCACTTTCATGAAGGCAGTTCGATTCAATCGATCTGTCAGGCTCTGAAGATCAATCGCCGGTCTTTGGAAATCAAATGCAAATCAAGTCTGGGGAGAAGTCCGCGTCATGAGTTGGTTCGAATGCGGCTGGAAAAAGCCAAAGAATTGCTGGTGCAGACGGATCACAAAATGGATTGGATTGCTCTGCAATCGGGGTTTTCAGATGCCGAACGCCTATCCGTTGTGTTTAAAAAGATAACAGGCCAGACTCCTTCGAGTTTTCGCAGTCAATTTCGATAGGTAAGTGGCCACCCCAAGGGGACTCGAACCCCTGTTGCCGGGATGAAAACCCGGAGTCCTAGGCCACTAGACGATGGGGTGTCTAGAAGGGCGAGGAATAAACCACAGATTTGTTTGCGATGCAAATGATTATTCAAAAGAAATTACTGGCGATTGAAAATGGGTTTGCATATCATTACCGCTTATGCAAAGTCTTTACACACATTTAAACGTAAAAAGATTGACGGAATTTCTGCTGATCCCTTAGCTTATTTTTATGAAGGATTTTTTACTTTGTTTCATTTTGATTGCGGTGTGTTGGATGGTTCCTCTGACGGGGTGGGCTCAAGATGACAACGTCCGTGTTGATTCCCAGGACATTAAATTGGAAGAAAAAGAGCTCATTAGTGAGTTCACGAAAGAGGCAGATCCTGCTGTTAGGTCTTACGACGATAAGTGGTGGTCAATTGACATCAAATTTAGCACTCAGGAGGACATTACGGAGGAAATTACGGTTAAAGTTTATCTGGAGGCTTATGATTACTTCAAAGAAGAGCGGGGCGAAAATGCATTTGTTGTCCTAACCGGAGAAGTCACCTTTATTAATATCCTTAAGGGAGATAACCACAAAGCAACGTTTTATCTCCATCCCGGTAGTGCTGAACGATATGGAGGATCCAAAGGAGCAAAAGATTTTGGTAGAGCTAACGAGCACAATGTGCGTGTCGAAGTGTTAGATCGTGGTCGCTTGGTTGTCGAAATGGATATGAATGAGGACCCCGATCCCAATTGGTTTAGACAAGGATCGCCAATTCCTGACATTCTTATCGGGGTTGAAGACTCACCCTGGTGGCCATTTGAGTGCCGCGGCTACAATCAGATTAAACGTAAACGTTAAAGTAAGGATGGGAACGGTCTAAGTGGCTTCCGCAAAAAAAGTTGTCGCAGTCGATTTTGGTTCGAGCACGCTGAAGTTCGGTCTTTTCCAGGTAGATCCTGTTAACGGACTTTCGCTTTTGGACTACGAAGTCCGTGATCTGGGGATTGATCCCAGCAAAGACGAAAATCGGCTGGCGGTTGTTTTGCAAGCACTTCAGGACGTTGTCAATCGGCGTAGTCTCGCCAACACACCGGCAATCTGTAGTATATCAGGCCAGTTTGCATTTACACGCTTTGTCAAGTTGCCACCGGTTTCGGCTGACCAAGTTGATCAGATGATTGGATTCGAGGCGCAGCAGAATGTGCCGTTTCCGATTGATGAGGTTGTTTGGGATTACCAGCTGTTGGCCGGTAAATCGAACGAGTACGAAGCGCTGATTGTGGCCATCAAGGATGATCTGATTGAACAGTCGGCAGCTGCGGTCAATGCTTCTAAATTAGCGCTGTCTTTGGTGGACGTGTCTCCTTTGGCCCTAACCAATGCCTATTTCTACGGATACATGAACTCTCCGGGTTGCACGCTGCTCATTGATATCGGAGCCAAGTGTTCGAACTTGATTTTTATCGAGGGTAGCAAGGTATTTGCTCGAGTGATTCCAATTGGGGGGCACATGGTCACTCAAAACATTTCGAATGAGTTTCAGGAGCCGTATAAATCAGCGGAACTGCTCAAGCACGGGAAAGGGTTCGTTGGATTGGGCGGAGCTTATGCGGATCCAGATGATGCGGCTGCGGCTCGAATTTCCAAGATTGCACGGAGTGTTTATTCTCGATTGCATGCGGAAGTCACTCGGTCGATAAGTTTTTATCGAAATCAGCAAGGTGGCAGCCCTCCGACTCGTCTTCTGCTTGCAGGTGGATCGGCCAAAATGTCATATTCCGATCTTTTCTTTAAGGAAAAACTAAAC
>JBCCKK010000233.1:0-5642 GCA_039027395.1 Verrucomicrobiota bacterium
ACATCCAGTAAGAGCAGCTAAATATTGAAGTCTAAAATGTGAAAGAAGGTCTAGTGCCCAATGGAATTTTCCTAAGGAACCAAGTAGGCAACACAGTAGACAAAGAAAAGCGCCAGCTTCAACAATTCCAATGATTCGCGGCATTAACGTCGTTTACGGCAGAAGGCTTTCCAGAATCGATTCATCTGCTGCTCTCCAGAGGCCCGATCGCTATGATTGGCGTAAATCTTTCCTGGTTTGAGGCTTAGGATTTTATCGTAGCTGCTTGGAAAGTAGCGGGGGCAACTATTGAGCCAAGGCCAGGGGCGCATGACACGTAGACCGAAGTTGGCGTGAGAATCACCAGAGAATAAGATATTTTGGGATTTATTGTAGAAACCGACATGCCCAAGCGTGTGACCGGGAAGTCCCGTTACTTCAAGTCCTTCCCAAAGTTCCAAGCTTTGCCCACTGGCGATTTCTCTATCGAGGCTAAAGGAGCGAAATCGAAAGAGCAGTCTTCCCAAAAATTCTAAGATGCCGCAAATACGACTCATCCCTTTGTAGCGGTATCTTTGAGCAAAGTGATCCTTATCGAGCCGTGTTCCCATGACACAGGCACCACTGCGTTTTTTGATTTCTGCAACATTGTGAATGTGGTCGAGGTGCCCATGGGTCAGAAGAATCGCTTTAATATCGTTCCATTCGCGACCAAGCTCATTAAGCAGGCGATCAACGCTGGAGATGGCGCCTAGAAAACCAGAATCAATAAGCACAATGGCTTCTGAATTTACCAGAGCATAGGACTTAACCATGAAGCTTTGAATCTGATAAACTCCAGGTTCTACTTCGCGATATTTCATATCTTCTCAACCCAACAAACCATAGATCTAAAGGGAAGCGCAAGCGATTATCGTTATCTGGAGAACATCTCTTTGGTGATTGGAGGAATATAGATGCCGTCATAAGAGCGCTTCCAAATCGATCCAGAGCTGTGACGTTCCTTCAGTGAAGTGAAATCATATTGATAGGCAATAATCCGTATGTATTTGGGCGGATTGTCTGGAAATGGATTTCTAGCCAATAGCTTACCAACTGGAAGGCTATCCGTTAGGAGCTGTTGGCAGGTTCGAATGAGCCACTGGTTTCGAGGTGACTGGGGAGCGGAGAGTGCTGCAAACCACATTTGCCAATCTAGCCGTGGCATGTGAGGTGCTACCCAGGGCAAACTGTTTTGAGTTTCACTTGGTTTCCAATTGAAATCATAAGTTTTCCATTCGATGCCATCTTGGCTCCCTTGGATTTCGAGTTCTCTGCGCTCCGTTGTCATCACCGCGAATAAACCATAACTGTTTACTGTTCGGAGACTGCTTAAGGCCTGATAAGGTGCTGAGAGAAATTTGGGTAGTTCGATTGGAGTGCGAAAGGTGCCGAACCACTGCACGCCTGTCATGAAGAGGATACACGCGGAAATCAGAGTTAATCCTCCGATTTTGCCTACTCTAGATATTCGGGAAGACTTACTACTGCATTTTGGGTCGATCTCTTTGAGTTGGATGCGACACCTAGATAGAATTTTTTGCCAAGTCTCATCATCGATTAGCAATAAGCACAGTCCTATACTGAGCAGGTTAAAGAAGCCATAGTTCCCTGTTGCCATAATTCCAAGTTGGAGCGAAAGAGTGGCTCCGGTCGCCAGTAGACGTAATCGGTGGGGGGCAAAGAACAGAAATGGTAAAATCAGTTCAATGAGAAACATGAGAGCCGTTGCTACTGTTAGCAGAAACTCAGGACTTTGGTGGGCCCACCAAGCAAGGGGTGTAGGAAGTGGTTGCGTGAAGAAATGGTATTCAAGAGCGGTAAGCGAACTCCATGTCGAGTCATTGCTTGTGAGTTTGACCACTCCCGAAGCAAACATGAGTCGAAATAAAAGATAGATCAACAGCCAGCGAATCCATCGATTGGGTAGCCTTGAAGCAAAAGGAACTCGCTTCAATGACCAGGGAAGAAGAAACGCAGCTAAAAATGCTGTTTCCAGTAGCAGGCTGTCCCATTGAAAGTTTAAGAATGGAGATCCGACGGAAAGAAAGGAAAGATAGAGAAACCATAGTAGAAGCAACCCGGGGGCACGAATGTATCCAACTAAGGTAGCTAGCGATGCAAACACTCCAAGTGCGCATACGGCATGTAGGAACGGTTGTGAGCTTTGCAGCCAAAAGATGCTGGGTGCTTGAACAATAGCTGACTTACCAAGTCTTTCCCAAACTATCTCAACGAGATTAGAAATGGGAGCAATTCCCTCAGGACCATAAAGGCCATCCAATTGCACCCACAGAGAGGCAAACGCTATGAAAAAACAAGCCGCAGTAGTTCGAATCAGTAGATCAGAACTGATGGCAAAAGACGGTGGAGCGATCCGAGTGCCGTAGATCCATCGATCAAGAAGAGAAAAAGTGCTTCGATTCGATGCGATGAATTGGTAGACCAAGTCGATAACTTTCTTTGCGATCGGGTGGAGTTGGTAAATCTTTAAAGGCCATTTTGGTCCGCTTCCTAGAGCGAGAGCACCTAACATAGCTCGCGCGCCGGAGTGTCGGGTGTTATCAAGTTCTATAAGTTGAGCGCCTCTTTCGAAATCTGTTTCTGGAATATCTGGAAACTCATCTTTAACATCCTGATATGGTTTGTAATCAAAGGCATTTCCAGTTCTTGCTAGGAAACGGCGAACCCAGCGCTTACAAAAACCGCAAGTTCCATCGTAGATCAGTAGGGGGCGCTTTCGATTCACCTAAGTGGGTCTAGGGTTGAGGGGTCGCAGAGGAATGGTGATGGAGAATGGTTCCTTCGGAATTCCAGGCAAAGGTGAATCGCGCCATGAGTGATGTGAGGTCGCCTTTTTCTTCATATTGAAAACTATAGAACCCAGCGGCCAAGAGTAGTTCTTGATCGGTTCCCGAATGGCAGATTTCAGCGTCTCCGATGAGATTGCCTTTTAAGTTTTTTAGACTGAGAAATTGGGCAAAGTAACCACGGATGCCTTCTGGAGTGGTTAACAGCCGGGCAGATAGCGTGGGGTGCAATATTCCTTGAGCGTTGTAAAGCTTGCAAATGGCATCAACGTCATGGGTGTTAATCTGATGCATCCATGTGTCGAGGAGGTGCATCGCTTGTTCTGTTGATGAAGTTTGATTCGTTTGAGATGCCATTGCGCGAGACTAATTCGTTGTCTCGAAGACGCAAGCGAGCATCTAGATATAAACTGTCTCTGATTTTATAATCGAAGGGTTTCTAAAAATAAGGTAGGTTCCACATCATGACGGGTATCAATCAGGAAAATCCAAAAGTGGTTCACCACTATCATCATGTGAGTAATGCGTCTCCTGGTATTGCTATGTTGTTGGAAGTCCTTCCTGGAATCTTCTTTCAGACCTTCGGGATTGGAAATATCTATGCGGGCAATGTGGGGCTCGGCTTGATTCTAATGTTCTCGTATTGGGTGCTTGCCGCGGTAAATTTTGTTTTGCTTTTTGTCCTTATCGGTTTTGTCAGTTGGCCGTTAACATTTGTTTTTTATCTGATCTTTTCGGCAATAAGTGCTCAATCCGCCGCCCAGAAGTCGATCGAAATTAAGACGGAACTTGCGGGGGGCTAATTAGCTCAGTAATACGGATCCTGCCAAGTTCGCTCGCCACGAAAATCGCCAGCTACCATCCATTTGTTGTCCGTCCAGATAAATGGCACGGGAATTAGAAATGGCGAATTGAAGCTTCCCCCGCGTTCGGAACGATAAATCTCTACCTCCGCATAACTCTTGTGTTCGAAGATTGGGCAGTTGGCAAACTTGTATTGATACTGCCCATCGATATCTTGTTTGCGGATCATAAAGATCGCTTGGTTGATATTTAGCCCATAATCGCCAACCATCATCATGAATTCGGGAGAAAGGTGTTTCTTTACTTTTTGATGGTCCCCCTGATTGACGGTTTCAATCATTTGTTTAACCTCCCTTAGGAATGCGGCTTTAGGGTCCGTTTTAAAGAAAAAATAATACGTGAGGACACCGAGGATTAGAAGGATTGCAACTGGGATGAGTAGCTTTTTTTCGATCATGACTACCGTGATGATAACGAAGTCATGCTTTTGGGGCCAACTCTAGAATCATGCGGAAGAAGAAAGAGCAGAAAACCGAAATCAAACTGATTCATGAGCTAGTTGCGATTACCCTTCTGGGAATCGGAGCCTTGTTGCTGTTAGCTTTAATCTCTTTTGAGCCCGACGATGTTCCACTCTTTGCTGCGCAGAGCGGAGGAAAGATCGATAATTTCATCGGTCCTGCTGGCGCTTGGATTGCGGGTGGATTGGTTCTCCTTTTTGGGGTGGCTGCTTATCTGGTTCCGTTGGTGATGATTTTAGGGGGTGTGGGTTTGATCTTTGCTATTCGAGTGGACTACCGCATGAAGCTACTTTGGTTTTCGTTGATCATCGTCTGTGGAGCTGGGCTGCTCCAGTTGCTTGATGGAGTAGTTCGTCCCATTGAGGGGGTAGATTGGCCCGGAGGGATTGTTGGCTACGGAGTCCATGACAAATTTTTGGCGAGCATTATCGGACGGGCAGGTTCTGCGATTGTTTTAAGTCTGATCTATGCCTCAAGTCTCATCTTGCTGTTCGAAGTTCGTCCGATTGAGCTAGTTCGACGCAGTTGGAAGTTTGCAGTCAAATGGTATGAAGAACGAGAGAAGCGCCGTTTCGAAGAAGCGGATCCATTGGAGAGGCTTGAGCTCAAGCAAAAGCAGATCGAAAAAGAACGGAAGAAGCTAGAACGTAAGCTTACCCGCAAAGCTCGAAAAGACGAAGATGATGAATTTCCCGAAGAGCCTGTTGCAAGAGCGATTCCTGAGGAGGAGTCAGCTAATGAGGCACCCATACGCCCCGAGCCCAAAGTGATTGATACGATGGCGAGTCGAGAGGAGCCGGGCGAGGTCTCAATCGCAGCGGAACCTGAGGAGGAGTTAAATACGGGTGTAGGACAATCAAAATCAAGGGCTACTCAAACGAAAGGTGGGGGATCATCGGAGAAGGACTTTGTGGTGTCTGAGGATCGACCGATCATTAAGGATTATGAAATGCCCGAGATTGAGTTGCTGGAAGCGAATACTAATAAGGGCGGCGGGGGAATGGATGAGGATGAGCTAAAGTCTCAACAACAATTATTGGTGGATACTTTAAAACAATTCGGCATTGAGGTGGAACCTGGGGATATCACCAAGGGGGCAACGATTACGCGATATGAAGTCTACCCTGCTCCCGGAGTGCGGGTGGAGCGGATCGCGAAGATGAACAAAGATATTGCTCGAGCGATGCGGGCTGAAAGTATCAATATTTTGGCGCCCATTCCGGGCAAAGATACCGTAGGTATCGAGGTGGGAAATGCGGATAAGGCCATGATTGTTCTTCGCGATTTGTTCGAGACCGATGCCTGGAGGCGGTCCAAGTCAAAGATTCCGCTGGCCTTAGGAAAAGATGTTTACGGTAAAGTTCTCATTGCCGATCTGGCAGAAATGCCTCACTTACTCATTGGAGGAAGCACCGGCTCCGGTAAATCAGTTTGTATTAACAGCATTCTCATGAGCTTCCTCTACAAATTTAGTCCGGATGATTTACGG
>JBCCKK010000234.1:0-5584 GCA_039027395.1 Verrucomicrobiota bacterium
GCAGGTGCTGGAGCGGGTGCTATTTACGATTTGTTTTCAAAGTCGAGCGACAAGAAGAAGTTCGAAAAGCAAAAAGAGGCTGAATATCAGAGGCGGCGCTCGGCATACTACGCTTCTAAGAAAAAAGCAGAGTCCCAGGCTTGGAGTTTTAAAAATCAGAAATACAAGGAATACGAGCAGGAGCTGAAAGATGCAGCAGATGCTCGGATGAACGAATTGAATACAAAATAGAAAAGGCACGCCCTTTTGGGGAGTGCCTTTTTCGCCAGATTTTTAGAAGATCCTGTTTATTCGCCAACCGAATAGCGCGTAAATCGACGAATAATGATATTCTCACCAAGTTCGCCAATTTTCTCTTTGACCACTTGTTCTACGGTAAGGTTCTGATCCTTAATATAGGCTTGTTCCATGAGGCAGATACCAGCAACGTACTTGTCGACTTTACCAGCAACAATTTTTTCCACGACGTTTTCAGGCTTACCTTTCACCTGTGCAGCGGCGACTTCTCGTTCCTTTTCAAGAAGGTCTTCGGAAACTTCTTCTCTCCTGACATAGATCGGATTAGCTGCAGCGATCTGTAAAGTAATGTCTTTAACAAACTCCTTGAAGTTATCGTTTTTTGCAACGAAGTCGGTTTCGCAGTTGATTTCGACAAGCACGCCTACTTTGCCACCCATATGAATGTAGCTAGCTATGATCCCCTCCTTCGCTTCACGACCTGCCTTTTTAGAGGCTGTGAGTCCAAGCTTCTTGCGGAGAATCATTTCGGCTGCTTCCATCTCGCCTTTTGCTTCAGCGAGAGCGGCTTTACAATCCATCATTCCTGCGTTCGTTTTATCTCGAAGTTCTTTTACTAATTTAGCGTCAACGCTCATGTGTCTTTTTCTTGTTTGTGTGTTTAAAGAATTAAAATAAGAGCTATCCGATCTGCTTAAGCTGCAGCTGTTTTGGCTGCCTTTTTAGTAGCTTTCTTTTTTGGAGCAGGTTTCTTAGCGGGAGCTGTTGATTTAGGTGCGGCGTCCGTAGCTGCCTTCTTTTCCTTTTCTTCCTTAGCTTTGTCTTCGGCACGTTTCTTAGAACCGACAACGTTTCCTTCTGCGACGGATGCGGAAAGAATATCAAGGATTGTGCGTATGGAGCGGATAGCGTCATCATTTGCTGCAATTGGATAATCGATCAGTTCTGGGCGCGCATTAGTATCGGTTAGAGCAACGATTGGGATCTTAAGGCGGCGTGCCTCGGCGACAGCGATATCTTCTTTGGGCACGTCAACCAATACGATGGCGTCGGGAAGTTTAGCCATTTCTTTAACTCCATCGAGGTTGCGGTGAATTTTAGCTGATTCACGGCGAAGCGCGGAAACCTCTTGTTTCGGCATCCCTTTGAAGGCGCCAGATGCCTCCATGTTGTCGATATCGTTCATCCGTTGGACGCTTCGACGAATCGTATTTAGGTTAGTGAGCATTCCCCCAAGCCAACGCTCGGTTACGTAGTAGGAGTTACAACGGAGGGCGAGTTCTTTAACCGTGTCTTGAGCCGCTTTTTTGGTTCCTACAAATAGAATATGGCCACCTTTTTCGGCCACGGATTTAAGGAATGCTTCCGCGGCTTTAAGTTGTTCAATGGTTTTGTTGAGATTGATGACGTGGATTCCATTACGGGACTCATAGATGTAGGGTGCCATCTTAGGGTTCCATTTATCTGTGCGGTGTCCGAAGTGGACTCCTGCTTCTAACAATGTTTTTGCGTCTATTTTGGCCATGGCCAGCAGTTCCTTATATTTATAATCCTGTTTCTGCAGGACTTCCCTTTCTAGGGAATGAGGTTGTTGTTATTGTGCCCGCAGAACGGGCGTTTTTTCACGGACCGGGGTACTTCCCCAGAACTGAAAGCGCAAGAGCCTAGTAGCTATCTTGGTACTTCCAAGGAGAAAGTTCAGTAAAATTTAACATTCTTCTTAAGCTTAGGCGAAGACAATCACGATTCCATTTTCCATTTCTTTAATAACTCGGATAATATTCAGCAAAGAAACTAGTTACCCGAGTTTCTACATGAAAAACCTTAAAAAGCTTGACGTGCTCACATCCTGACGACAGATTGATCGCCATGTTACGAAGTGTTGTGCAAGCACTACTTATGGTTGGCGTTCTGATCGCACTACCTGCTGATAGTTGCGCCGAAGAAGTCGAGACACTTCGCATGGAAGATGTTTCGATTCGATCGAAGTATCCTTGGAAGAAAAACATCGTTACTACTTACTTTTGGATTGGGCAGGGTTCGTCTGGATATAACAGCATGACGAATTATAAAAGCGCATGGGATGGGTCTTGGACAAAAAACTATGGGGGGGAGGATTGTCCAAAGAAGCGCTTTAGTGGTGAGTATCAAGGAAAGGTAAGTCTTCCCAAAACGTTTGCGCCGACCCTAAATCCATTTTACGTAGCGCTTCCCTACAACGACATCAAATACCCAAAGACCTCCAAGAAATATGTGCCATGGTGGGACCACGAGAAGTGGCGCAAGCGTCCTTACGGATCTCAATGTAAAGGTCGTTGGGTAATGATCGAATATAATGGAAAAGTCTGCTTTGCTCAATGGGAGGACGTAGGGCCATTTCGCTATGACCATGCAAAATATGTTTTTGGTGACGAACGACCTAAGATACACAGTAAGGCGGGCTTGGATGTTTCTCCTTCTGTCCGTGACTATCTCGGTTTGACAGGACTCAACAAAACGAACTGGCGTTTTGTCGAAGAAGATGAGGTTCCCTATGGACCGTGGATTCGATATGCGGAGCAAGCAATCGTTTATTCGGCAATTAAGTCCGAGGCTAAGCTAGATGCTAAAAATACGGTTGCCGCTAACCAAGAGAGTTCCGCTCGTAAGGGCCTAACCAACTAAGTATCCGGTTCTTCAGATACCCGTTATTTACCCCTCTTCACATAAACAGCTAGCAAAGCGATATCGGAGGGATTGATTCCTGAAATTCGAGAAGCCTGTCCGAACGAGCGGGGGTTGATTTCTTTAAGCTTGGTTTGTGCTTCTCGTTTCATTCCTTTGATCTTGTCATACTCAACCCAGTGGGGAATTGACTTTTCCTCGAGCTCGCGGTGTTTTTTGATCTGGGCAAGCTCACGATCAATGTAACCTGAATACTTGATGTCATTAAGGACCTGTGTGGTGACTTCAGCATGTTCGGTTTGATAGGTCGCCGGAAGAAAAGACCAATCGTTTTCAGGCATCCTTAGCCATTTCGCCCAAGTTTTTCCTTCATGCCAAGTTTCTTCGAGCTCTTTTTTGAGCGATTTAATCTGGTCTGCTTTGCTTTGAGTCCTCTTGCATCGTTCATCGGAGGCTAGTCCGACATCTCTGCTGCGTTGAGTGAGTCTCAAATCTGCGTTGTCCTGACGCAATAAAAGTCGATACTCTGCACGAGACGTGAACATGCGATAAGGTTCTTTCGTTCCTTTGGTAACGAGATCATCAATGAGGACCCCGATGTATCCTTCATGGCGTCCTATGATCATTGGACTATTCTCTTTGCATTGAAGTGCGGCGTTGATTCCGGCGATCAGGCCTTGAGCAGCCGCTTCTTCATATCCTGAGGTTCCGTTGAGTTGGCCTGCAAAGAAAAGTCCTGATACGTTCTTGGTTTGGAGAGAGGCCTCAAGTTGTGTCGGTGGGCAGAAATCATATTCGACGGCATAGCCAGCTCGCATGAGTTCCACTTGTTCCAGGCCTGGTATGGAGCGAATAAATTGATACTGAGCTTCGATAGGAAGGCTTGTTGAACACCCATTGATATAATACTCGTGCGTATGACGTCCCTCAGGTTCTAGAAAAACTTGATGCCGGTCTTTGTCGGCAAAGCGAACAATCTTATCCTCAATAGAGGGACAATAACGGGGCCCTGTTCCTTCAATAATCCCACAATAGAGGGGCGATTGATCGAGGTTATCACGGATAATATCAGCTGTTGTCTGATTCGTGTAGCTGGTCCAACAGGGTAATTGTTCCACGTGGAACATTTCATCTTTCCAGCGATTCAAGGTGAATAGCTCATGATCATTTGGCTGAAGCTGATCTACTAAGTAACTGAAATGGGGTGGAGGAACATCGCCGTCCTGTTTCTCGCATTTGGTGAAATCGATACTTCGGCCATTAAGTCTAGGGGGTGTTCCGGTCTTAAGGCGTTCTACTTCGAAACCAAGCTTCTTTAGACAATCTGAGAAACCGCTGACTCCATCACCCATTCTACCGCCTTTGGCGTTTTGCATACCGACATGCATCAGAGCTCTTAGAAACGTGCCTGTTGTAATCACAACAGCTTTTCCTTGGTAATGGACTCCCATCGTAGTGTGAATGCCTTTAACCTGATCTCCTTCAATCACTAGATCTGCAATAGCTCCTTGTTTAAGATCCAATCGGTCCTGACTCTCAAGAACATATTTCATCCGAAACTGGTAGGCCTTCTTGTCGCATTGAGCCCGAGGCGCTCGCACGCTGGGCCCCTTCTTGGTATTAAGCATTCGGAACTGGATACCGGTAGCATCCGTATTGATACCCATTTCTCCTCCCATCGCATCGATTTCGCGAACCAGATGGCCTTTAGCTAGTCCGCCGATTGCGGGGTTACAGCTCATCTGAGCAACCGTGTCGAGATTCATGGTAAGCATCAATGTCTGGCAACCCATTCGAGCCGAAGCGAGAGCTGCTTCACAGCCGGCATGCCCCGCGCCTACCACAATGACATCGTATTCCTTAGGATCGGTAAACATAGTCTAGATGCTAGAAGAATTCGCGATCTAAGAAAAGCGGATATAGGAGCCCTATGCTTTAAAAGGCAAGTGAACGCTACGGCTGCTTCCGGTAGGCGGCGCAGCCCAATAAGAATCCGAAAAGGAGGCCTAAGGCGGAACCTCCAACTAAGTCCGAAGGGTAGTGGGCACCGAGATAGAGACGAGACCAAGCAACACCCCCCGCTCCAGTCAGAAGCGGAATCGCTGCTGGTGGATAACATACTGCCAGCGCAGTAGCACTACCAAAAGCGGTAGCTGAATGGCCGGATGGAAACGCGTGCCGTTCGGAATCCATACTTGGACCCAAGGTGTAAGCAACATCTGCATTTCTCGGCCTGGGTCGAGCAATCGATATCTGAAGAATATCCGCACATAATCCGGCGAGGCATGCCCCTAGTAAACAAGCGACGCCTGCCCGTTGTATGAAGATTTGATTTCGAAAAAGACCAAGGATGAATAGAACTAAAGCAGCAGGAACACAGAAGGTCAGAAAGTCTCCCCAATAGCTGAATCCACGGGCGATTTCATTTGCCCATCCGCTCCGGTCAACGGGGCTGCTCAGAGCAACCAATCGGTGATCAAAAGGTAGCAACAGAAGAACAAGAATGATCACTAGTGTCGCAAAGATCGATATCGCCCGAGCTCTCGTTCTCCACTCTGATAAATGATCGATAAACAGTGTCCAAGGAAGCATCCATGGACGGGTGCTAGAACCAACCTTGTCATGCATGGTTTGTGATTGCCAGAGACAGACTTAATGTCAATTCGAAGTATTTAGATAAAAC
>JBCCKK010000235.1:0-5571 GCA_039027395.1 Verrucomicrobiota bacterium
ACTTGCGCAAGATATCAGTGATCACCTAACACCTCAGACTAAGGCTTATCATGAAATCTGGTTAGAAGATGATACCGGAGAACCACAGAAAGTTACTGAGGATCCAGAGGCTGCCGAACCCATTTACGGGAAAACGTACCTTCCTAGAAAGTTCAAAACCGTTATTGCAGTTCCTCCAAGTAACGATGTCGATATTTATGCACACGATTTGGGTTACATAGCAATTGTCGAAGATGGCAAAATCATCGGATACAACGTCACTGTTGGTGGTGGTATGGGTATGACACATGGGAATGAAAAAACATTTCCTCGTTTGGCAGAACTGATGGGATTCTGTAAGCCAGAGCAAGCGGTAGATGTTGCTGAGAAAGTGGTGCTTGTCCAACGCGACTTCGGAGATCGAATCGACCGCAAACATGCACGCTTGAAATATACCATAGAAGATCGAGGAATTGATTGGTTTCGGCGTGAAGTTGAAAGAAGGCTTGGTTATCGCTTAGAAGAACCAAAGCCGTTTAAATTTGAACATAATGGTGATCGCTATGGTTGGGTTGAAGATCATAAAGGTAACCATCACCTAACGCTTTTTATTCAAAACGGTCGAGTTTTTGACAAAGAAGGTTGTCTGTTGAAAACCGCGCTCAGGAAGATTGCAGAAATCCACGAAGGGGATTTCCGGTTAACCGCAAATCAGAATCTTATGATTTCAAATGTTTCCAGCGATCAAAAAACTGAGTTTGAATCGATTTTGTCAGATCATGGTTTTGATATAACCGAAAACACCAGCGGACTCCGGCTGAATTCCATGGCCTGTGTCGCGTTACCGACGTGTGGACTTGCCCTAGCAGAGAGTGAGCGGTATCTACCGGACCTTGTGGGAGAGTTGGAGGAGGTTTTAGAGTCTTCTGGATTACACCACGAAGCGATTACGATTCGAATGACGGGATGCCCAAACGGATGTGCCCGCCCATATATCGCCGAGATTGCTTTCGTCGGGCGAGCTCCTGGCAAATACAATGTCTATCTTGGTGCAGGATTCCATGGTGAACGACTCAATAAGCTATTTAAAGAATCGGCTAAAGCTGAGGAGATTAAAGAGCTGTTGACTCCATTGATTCAGGATTACGCAAGGAATAAAAAAGATGGTGAACATTTTGGTGACTTCGTGATCCGCAAAGGTTATGTCGAGGAAACTAAGTCGGGATCTGAGTTTCACGAAGGGTTCAAAGAGCTTGCAGTCGCAAGTTCGTGAACAGTTCTCGGCATTTTTGTTCTTAGTTTGGGCTTGTGCATAAATACGTTCTCCTTAGGCTAAAAATATTATTTAAGCAACTTAAGAGGAGTTAATTTTGCCTAAAATTAGAGCACTTGTATCACTTGTCGTCTTGTCTGTCGTTCTTGTTTGCATAACTGCATGCCAAAAATCTTCACTAGGCGATTTGGATTCCGCAGATGTCCAATCGGAACAGCCGAATGTTGGGGCGGATGCCCAAACACCCGAAACAGAGAAGCAGAAGCGAGAGCGACTATTTCGCGATATCGATCAAAATTTTAGGGGGTTCCATCGGCTGTTTGCCGAAGAAGATCTTAAATTTAAGGCAACAGAGTTATCCGATAAAATCGACGAGCTCTTTGACGACTATCACTCAAAGAGCGCGGCTTTAGGGTTGGCCAAACTGGAGCTCTTCCTTGAAGAATCAAATGCCGATGAGCAAGTGAAAACACTTGAGCTCTTTAGGAAGGCCATACCGGTTGATGACGACTCAAATGCAAAATTATACCAAATGCTGTTTCGCTATCTGGGAGAGGTCGACGGCGCTGGTGCAATGGAATATGCAATGGGGGAGTTTCCAGATAACCTTGTGAAACTCGACTCGGCCTCTGAGGCCATGAGAAGCCTCGCAAAACAAGATCCACAACTTGCAGCCACAACCGCTCAAGAATTAGATGAAGGATACGGCAAGGATTATGTGATTTATGCCGTCCCGTATGAATTCGTCGAAACGGATCCGAATGCAGCTTTGGAGTGGGCTGGTAGTTTACCGGGTCAATATAGAAAAACTGCAATTCAGCACACCATTATGAAATGGCTGACGCACGATCAACCCTCTGCAATCCAGCATCTCACTGAACTAGCAGGTGAGGAAGCTAGCCAGCAGTTTGACACGGTTTTATATTCCGAAGCAGCCCACCGTCTTGTTGTTCAAGATATTCAGAAATCTCTCGAGTGGGTTGATAAGCTTCCAGGTGGAGCGGCACGACAGGAATCATTGGCAACGATTGTTGATTGGTGGGCTGGCTCGAACCCAAAAGCGGTCAGTGATTGGATGGGCAAAGTGGCACCCAGTAAAGAAATGGATCCTGTTTTCTATCGGTTCACCGAGAGTATCGCCTGGCACGATCCCAACCAAGCTCGACGATGGGTTAATTCGATTACCGATCAGACGATGCGTGAACGAAGCTTGGCCCGAATCGACGATATCTCAAAAAGACGGGAACAATAGAATATCTAATAAACGTCTCTTAGGTAGCGTTTGTCTTTTTGAAGCTGAGTAACATAAGCCTCGGCGGCTTCGCGGTCTAAATTTCCATGGCTCTCTGCTATTTTGATCAATGCCTCGTGGACATCGTGAGCCATCCGTGAGGCATCACCGCAGACGTAAAAGTTTGCGCCATCTTGTAGCCATTGCCAAAGCTCTTCTCCTCGTTCGAGCATCCGATGCTGCACATAGACTTTTTCTTTTTGATCTCGTGAGAAGGCTAGATCAAGTCGAGAAAGTGTTCCGCTACTTAGATGTTCCTGCCATTCGGTCTGATAGAGGAAATCGTAGGAGTAGCGTTGATCCCCAAAAAATAGCCAGTTTTTACCTGTATCTCCATTCGCTGCACGTTCCTCAATAAAAGCCCGGAATGGGGCAACACCGGTACCCGGCCCCACCATAATAGCAGAGGTATCCGACGCTTGAGGAACCTTGAAATGTTTATTCGGAGTAACAAATACAGGGACCGAATCTCCAGGATTAACCAAATCGGCTAGGAATGTGGAGGCAACACCTTTCCGATCGCGTCCGTGGCTGTTGTAGCGAACCGCGGCAACCGTTAAATGAACTTCGTCAGGGTGAGCTTTTAAGCTAGATGCAATCGAATAAAGGCGTGGAGGTAGTTTTCTGAGGAGTCCGATAAATGTCTGAGCGTCCATCTGCTCACACGGGTGAGCTTGCAGAAGGTCAACAATCTGCCTGCCATAAATATAGTCTTGGAGGGTTTCTTTGTTTTCAAGAAGTTGCGCCAAGGGTTCAGATTGAAGGACTTCATTGTAATTCTGGATAAAACTTCTGCTGAGGCCCGTTATATCAAAGTTTTGAGTCAGGGCCGCCGAGAGGGATTTATTGGTTCCATCTTTGAGCGTTACCGATTCATCTCCGTTAAGGTGAGAAGCAGATAACACCGCTTCTACAACATCAGAAGCGTTATGAGGAAGAACCGCGAGAGAATCTCCAGGTTGATAGGTCAGTCCCGAACCTTCTAACGAGAATTCGAGGTGAAGTGTTTCTTTGATTGAACCTCGGCCGTTGAGCAAGATTCGCTCCTGTAAGGGGGCTGGAAATGGGTTTTTCTTCCCGTAAGCACTCGTTGTTGAACCATTGACTGCCGTTGTTGAGATAGTCATCGGAGCATTCGAACCCGCTTCTTGGGTCAATACAGAGGTGACGTCTTTCAGCCACTCCTGGTAAGGCTCGTCGAAATCAACGTCGCAGTCTTTTCGCGCAGAGATCCTATTAGCACCTAGGTCCTCCAGTCGCTGGTCGAAGTCTTTGCCCGTTTGACAGAATTTTTCATAGCTTGTATCGCCAAGAGCGCACACCGAGAACGCTAGACCCTCCATTCTTGGAGAATCATCTGCCATTAAAGCCTCATGGAAAGGAATAACGGCATCTGGCGGGTCACCGTCTCCCCAAGTGCTTGTAATTAAAAGGACATGCTTCATCTTGGCCAGATCAGAAGGCTTGCAATCTGCAAGGTCCGTAACCTTTGGAGCCATTCCAAGCGAGGTAAGAGCTTTTCGTGTTTCTTGAGCTAGACCTTCCGCATTTCCAGATTCGCTACCAAAAAGCACATTAACGGGAAGCTTTGCAGAAGGTGTTTGGGGGGCAACGCCGGTGGCTTGTGTTCCCGCAAGAAAACCACTGAGCCAGATCTTTTTTTCGGATGTCAGCGAAGCCAAAAAATGTTCGATACTATTCCGCTCTTCGGAAGTAAATGGAGCAGTCTCAGGTAGTTGCATAGTTGGATCTGTTATTTAAAATTAAAATTGATCGAATAAAGAAGCCTCCAAATGTAGACCGCTATTGAGCCGATTCAAGAGGAAAAAGAGATTTAGAACTCGGCTGGAGTCAAAAAACGACTACTCCTTATAGATGGTTAAGACGTGACCTACTAGACTGACTATTTCAGCGCCACTCTTAGAGGTGATTTCAAGGGATAACTCCTTTCGCCGTTCTTTGTGTGCGTCAAATTGAAGCTTGATTAGCTGATGGTCTTTTAGAACACGGTCAATCTGCTGAATCAGAGAGTCTGTGACTCCTGCTTTCCCGATACGTATTATAGGCCGAAGATGGTGAGCTTTCGCCTTGAGCTGCTTTCGTTCTACAGATTTCATCGCTACCTGAGCGGTCGCGCAACCATAATTCCCCGGTGCTTGCTAAATCGATAGAGATAGGTTGAAAGCCGACTATCGATAGCCACATGGCGGCCCAGATCCTTTTGGGTAGTTGCATGCATGAACCGAAGCACACCTTTACTGTCCCGGAGGGCTAAACCAACATGGGATGTAGCAACGGAGTTATTAGGTGCTTTGCTGTAGATGCCAATGATATCACCATTTTTGAGCTTCTCTTCGATGGATTTGACCTTGCTGCGTGGAATGTAATACGTGGGTGTTTTTTCAATACGATCCTCATGGACTTTCATTTTGGGAACTAATGAGGGATTGTGTTTTAGGTAGCGGTAGCTCTTCCAAAGAATCGTCATCTCTCGTGCTCGAATCCGAGCACGAACCCCGCCAAGTTTCAGCGATAAATCTTTAACGAGTCCGCGTTTGTCGTTGTCGAACGCCCAATCTTCCAGGTAATGGAGGCGAGACAAATAATTTCCGTTACAATGCCCCCCTCGATAGCGGTCAAGCTCGATAAAATGCAAGAGGCGGTCAGGAGTGTGCTTAGCCTCCGGTTCATTCAGCATTCGAGCAAAGGCCAAGGCAATTTCAAAGAACGTCCAGCAATCCATCCCTTTAAAGTTCACAGATGGAGCTTCGATTTCGTTATCGATTTCCAATGTGAAGTTTTCATACGGAATGCCAACAAGTGCCTTGCCTACAGCCGCGGTTCGCTCTCCGATCGGTAGTTCCGCCCAATTCTTTCGATAAGCTTCCTGTTTGAGCGCATTGAATTTGGATACACCAATAAAACGTTTTTCAAATGGAAGCTTCGATGCTTCAGCGGAACCAAGCGAAGAGAGAATCATTATGCCTACAGCCCAAAATAGTATCTTCATCGAAGCCTATGTTCCCCA
>JBCCKK010000236.1:0-5567 GCA_039027395.1 Verrucomicrobiota bacterium
CGCCGCATGCTTTCGGAGAATCAGGCGTGATCCCCACTTCCTCCTGCGTTTCACGGATCGCCGATTCGAGTGCAGTTTCTCCAGGATCGATCTTCCCCCCAGGTCCATTAATTTTCCCAGCCCCAAGGCCCCGCTTTTTTTCAATCAAAAGGACCTCATCATCGCGAAACACAAAACACAAAACAGCACGTTGGACAGGCTCCCAGTTTTGGATCGGAAATTCGGCAAGTTGCTCGGCGGTATACATGCGAGGAACCGTAGTCGGAAATCAAATTCCGACAAGCGGATATCGCGGAGAAAATGTTTGATCGCTATCGATCTGTATCACGTTGATGCAAATCGTTACTCGCCTTTTCCAGAAGGCGCCGTTCCTCAGGCTTCAGACTTTGAATCCCCTCCTTGGAAATCTTCTCTAAAACCGCATCCACATTCTCATCGCGGTTCTTCAACTCCACTTCGTAAGCACGACGACGCTCCGCTGCCTTCTTCTCCTGCTGCTGATCGCGCCAACTTCCGATCGACTCGAACCAAGAAAATCCCCCTCGAACCCCAACCGACTTGAGCAAAAAGTAAGAAGATCCGCAACACGCCATCAAATGAATCAGAGAGACCCAATCATGCATGACCAAGTCCCTGAGGATATAAATGGCAAGAAACCCAAAGGCCAACCACTTAGCTACCAGTCCAAAAATAAACTGAACATTCGGATAAATCGTCACAAACCCGATAAAAACAGCAAAGTGAACGTAGTTGGACCCCCAGATCGGTCGAGGCGCGGATAAGGCCAGAGAAGCCAGTCCAGCAGCGACCACCGAAACAATCACAATCAGTGCATAAAACCAAATATAGGCATTGCGGCCAATATAACGCTCCACCTCGCGCCCGAACCAAAAGAACAAAACCATATCAATGGCGAACCAAATATGCTCATAGGCGATATGGTGAAGAAATGGATAGGTAACCAAGGTCCAAATCTTACCTTGAAGCAATTCTTTACTGTTAAAGCCAAACCAATCGACCAAATTTGCAAACGATTCGGGTCCCGGCTTGGCTGTAATCGCCAACGCAGCAATAACCATCAGAACGATGTGTACCGCCACTAAAAGCGTGGTCACATCCACAGGAAACCCCCGAATGTAAGTCAAGGGCGCGTACGAACCCGAAGAGGGCGGCCAATTTCTGTACGACATAGGACCAAGAGATTAAACCAAATTCGCACAATCAGCAAGCGTACACCGAGCCAAGAGAGCCCTCTGATTTACTACTAGCACCTCATGAACCACCCTACTCACCTCCAATTTCGCACTTGCCACTAGAGCAAATAGTGGCATTCTCTCAACTCGCTTACGCGGGTGTAACTCAGTGGTAGAGTGCAACCTTGCCAAGGTTGATGTCGCGAGTTCGAATCTCGTCACCCGCTGATTAAATACCTTTCTAGTATTTGGTCAACCTCCTCTGACGAAATGAGAACGCAGTTCGACTGCCATGCCTGAAAGGCAGCCCAGACTCCACAAAGTGCTTTTTGCAGAGCGTTGCTGACCCCGTCAGCAAGGATAATCTCTCGTCACCCGCTCCATTCCCTCTATTTATCAGGCTTAGAAGCCAATTTCGTCTTCTTAAATCCCCTTAGTCTTAATTCATAGTCCTAAAAAATCGCCCTGTATCAGCAATGGCGTGTATATCGCCAAATACCTATTTTGATTCTGATGAACCCCCATTTGCTGAACAGATAATTGGGCGACTTTATTTGGAGGCGGTTCTCACTCCTTCCAAATCAAAAAACAGATGAGCTCACACAATCCGAATTAATCGGATTGAATCTAGGCGCACTTGGCTTGATTGAATGGCTTCATCCAATGCGGTCTTTTCTTCTTCGAGCGCATTAAGCTCTTCTTTGCTGACGAGTCCGTTTCGGCTACGCAGTTCATCTAAGCGCTGGAGTTCGTGATCGAAATGAGTTCGCATCGCTTTTAGGGCTTTGCGCTTGATCTCTTCAGCTTGGGTGTGGGCCTGCTCTTGGGCCGTTTCTTTGGCTTCCTGAAGCAGCGGCTTGAGAACTTCTAGATTGGCTGTGAGGATGTGCATGGGAACGTCCTTTTTCTTGCTCGCATCTAGCGCGTGGACCGCCGCGTCGCTCAGCGGATTCGATGTTTGGTCGTTCAGGATTCGAATGGGGGTCGTTGGAAGGAATTGCTTGATGTCAAACTGCGGAGGACAGGAGCCTTCCAGGATGAAGACCTGTTCGACCAAGAGGCCTCGATCTAGTTCATCATCCACTTCGACTTCCGCGAAGGACGCATTGCCGGATTCGGAGCAGAGCAGCAGATCCATGACGGAACCTACCAATGGATGATCCCAGGTCAGGAATTCCAGATCATCGCGCTCTAGGGCTTGGGCTCGGTCGAGAGTCAGCATTTTTCCTTCGTCTGGAATCACTGTAAGCTCATCGTTCAACAGATGACCTTTAGTTAGCAACCAGCGCCGCTCACCCAATTCTTCTACGTGGACACCAAAGTGATCTAGGGCATCCATCATGAATTCTTGCAGGTCGGCAGACTGGTCACACTCTTGGATCTTCTTGATCAATGGCTTGACCTTTTCAGGCTGGAAGGAGTGAAGTTCCAGCAATCGATCTCGACCTTTTTCCAGTTTCTCGTTGAGATCTCGACGAAATTCTTGGGTCTCTTGAATCAATTCGTTCAAGGCATCTTCAGCACCACTTGCTTGAGGGTTGAGGAGCAACGCTTTGACTTGCTCTTGAAAGGTTTCCAAAAAGAGGGCTCCGCCCTGCACGGAATGTTCGAAGGCGTCGATTCCCTCATGGAACCATCGAAACAGAACTTCGGCCCCAGTTCCCTTGAAGTAGGGAACATGCAATTGAATCTCTTGGCGCTGACCAATCCGGTCTAAACGCCCGATTCTTTGCTCGAGCAGTTCAGGATCGACCGGCAAATCAAACAGCACTAAATGGTGCGCGAATTGAAAGTTGCGCCCCTCGCTTCCGATTTCGGAACAAATCAAGAGTCGCGCTCCATCCTCTTCAGCAAACCAGGCGGCATTTCGATCACGTTGTAGAAGCGAGAGTTCTTCGTGGAAGGTCGCCATTTTAACGTTGAGTTTGTCCAACACTGCTTCGTGAATGGCAGCGGCTCGTTCTTTATATCGGCAAATCAGTAAGACTTTTTCTTCTTTGTTCTTTTTGAGGAATTTGACCAGCCAGTCGATTCTGGGGTCTTTAGGTGTAATCGATTCTCGCGTTCCGTCCTCGGGATCGAATTCATGAATCATTTCGCGAGCCGCCAGCTCGTTGTAGTCCATGTCGTCATTGACATTGTTGGAAACCCGCAAAGGCACGGGACAGACAGATCGCTTGGGAAATCCAGAAATTGCAGATCGGGTATTTCGGAACACCACTCGGCCCGTTCCGTAGCGATCCATGAGATCCTGAACTAAGGTATCCCGAACAGATTTCGATTCTTTCGAATTCAACTTTCCTGAAAATAACCGTTCGACTTCTAACTCCAACTGGGAGATCCCTTTGAAGAGCTGTTTCACGTCTTGCCGTTCTCTGGCTTTGATCGGCGCATCCAAGATCAGTTTGTCCACGACCTCTGCCGTTTTCTGATAGGAAGCACTTTCTTTGCAGAACTGTTGGTAGTCATGAAAACGATCTGGGTCCAGGAGTCGCAATCGGGCAAAGTGTCCTTCTTCCCCAAACTGTTCCGGGGTTCCCGTTAACAAAAGTAGGCCTTTGGAAATTTTACTGAACGCTTCGACGGCTTGATATTCCCAACTCGGTTTTTCCGGCGTCCACTGGAGGTGGTGCGCTTCATCGACAATGACCATTCCCCAATCCGCAGCCAGAGCTTCTTTCAAGCGATTTGGATGTTCCCGAAACAAATCCAAACTGGTGAGAATGAGATGTTCTTCCAGGAATGGGTTTTCATCCTCTTTCTGAATATTTGCACAGCGTTCTTCGTCATAGATTGCGCAGGTCAAATTAAAACGTCTCAGCAACTCGACGAACCACTGATGAATCAACGGCTCGGGAACCAAAATCAACACACGTCCTGCACGCCCGTGCACATAGAGTCGATGCAAAATTAGACAGGCTTCAATCGTTTTCCCCAAACCGACCTCATCTGCCAAAAGCACACGCGGCACGGTGCGTGACGCCACCTCTTGAGCAATGTAAAGCTGGTGGGCAATCAAATCCATACGGGCCCCCATGTATCCATAGGCCGGATGTTGGTGCACGCGGCTTTGATGACTCAGTGCGTGGTAACGAAGATCGAAGAGATGCGTTGAATCGATACGGCCGTCTAAGAGTCGCCGATCCGCTGTTCCTAAATTAATAACATCTGCCAGATGCATTTCTGGCACGCTCTCCTCGCCTCCGTGATAGTGAAAAATACCTTCTAAGTTCTCCACACGATCGACGATAAATCCGTTTCCTTCGTGAGTCTCGATGCGGTCGCCTGCTTGAAATTGAACCCGCTTAACCGGAGCCGAATCTTGCGAGTACATGCGCATTTCACCGGTGGAAGGAAATAGCAAGCGAACGGTACGCAGATCACATTCCAAAACGATCCCCAGGCCCAACTCGGGCTCGGCTTCACTCATCCATCGCTGACCTTTGGCATACGTAACTGACATTCAATCAGTGATTACAAACAAATGCTCGGATAGAAACAACATTTTCTCAAAAGTTGATTATGACTCAGTTACCCATTTAGCTGGATCTTGTTCCAAATAAAATCACTGGACAGATCTCCACCTTTCCCAAAGCATCCTAGATTCTCAAATTATGCAGAATTTACCCAAAGAGCTTCAAAAAGAAATCGATTGTACCCATCGCACCAACAAACAAGCGGATGTTCAGGTGGTTCAATTTTCTTCTTCAATCATTAAGCAGAAAAAGGGAACTCTCCCTCTGATTTTCCCCGAGAAAAAACCTTGGTTGACGATAACTCGCACCATGCCTTTTTGGTTCGAACCAGTTCATGGGAAGACCCTTGCCGAATTTTCCGATTCCTGCGAGAGCGTATTATTTCTCTGGCGCTCCGCTTCCCGTCGTTATGAACTCTTATTGCCTCTCGTAAACTCAACGACGCGAAGCTATCTGGTCCGTATTCAAGGGCAATTGATGCTTAAAGTGATTACTGATCGCAAAACAAAAGCATCTAGCCAGCCGCACTTGATTATGGCTTCCGGCTCAGATCCGTTTCAACTCGTTCATTCTGCCATGCAGGTAGCCAGCAGCGAGCTTAAGACCTTCCGGCTGCGTGAAGAGAAGAACACTCCTAAATTTATCGAAGGACTGGGTTGGTGCACGTGGGATGCCTTCTATCAGGAGGTCAATGCCCGCGGCATCCTTCGCGGCTTACAATCCTTTAAAAAAGGAAAGTTGTCCCCACGTTTCCTGATTATTGATGACGGTTGGCAAGCCACGAAACAGTTCCGTGTTCAGGGATTTGCCGCAACTTCTCGCAAGTTTCCGCAAGGGCTCTCGGACGTCGTTGAGAAAGCCAAGCACACCTACGGTGTGCAGATGGTGGGAGTTTGGC
>JBCCKK010000237.1:0-5534 GCA_039027395.1 Verrucomicrobiota bacterium
ATGAGTTGATTGCCTCCCGGGTTCAGACAAATTCTTTTACCGGTTCTCCTTTTTCTGCAAGTTTACTCAAAACCTTAGGCAAGGTGGGAACGGGGAAAATTGCAGATCAATCTCGCTCTCAACCGCCAAAATCGTTACCTAGGAAAGTTGTTGGCAATGTTTTTGGGCAACAAATTGAGGCTTCGGAGTTAGGTGTTTTACTTGATATTTCAAATTCCACGCACGAATTCATTCACATTGCGGTAAAAGAGATTAATAAGAATTTTCCCGAGGCAACAATCGTTCTGGGGCCTGGATGCGGTATATATTCGAGAAACAGCGGTCAAGTTCTCGAGGCTCAGGTATCTGAAACTCAATACTGGAAAATGAAGAATGTCGAATGGAATGCCAAGCAATGGGATTTAAAACAGACAGGATTAAATCAGCATCTGTTTCTCAGGAAATTGCTATCAGAAAACAAGACTTTCAAGCGTCTTTATAAGAAAGCTAAGCGGCAAAACAGAATGTATGTGCTAAACGGACTAAATAGGAATGGTGAGGGCTTCGGAGCGACCGTCAACACGGTACGCACCGCACACATCGGGTTAGAGTTTCTAATGGAACGTGAACGCGATGCGGTTTATTGGTTTGCAGATTTTGCAGACCCCATGGAAGAGTCGAAGAGGAAAGGACTGATTGCTGCTTTCAAGGAGAGAGAAATCAAAGTCTATCAACACTGTATCGGTCCGTTACCAGCAGACCACCGCCGGCTGGTGTTCAGTACTGAAACAGGCGGAGAATTAATACATAAAGATTTGGCTAAATAATTTCTGCGGTTCCCAAGTTTTAACAATTGGGGCTCACAATCTATCTAATTCCGGGAAGCGTTCGAAAAATTCGATGTGAGAATAGACTTCGAGCACCTGAGTCATCATGCGCCATATTAAATAAATAGTTCATTTTCTGAGGTTGTGGATTGAAGGGAGATTCAAGAGAACAGCTGCTTATAGTCTCGAGGGGACCGGCCTTCATGGTTTCGGAACCATTGGCTGAACGCAGATAAGTGTCGAAAACCGAGATGAAATGCCACTTCTTTGATGCGGGTATTGTTTTTTGAAAGCCGCTCTCGTGCGTAATAGAAACGCCTCCGATCATGATATTGTTTGAGAGTCATTGCATAAGCATTGCGAAAGAGGCGGTTCATTTGAACTTGGCTAAGCCCGCACTCATGGGAAATCTTGTTCATATTAATTTTTTGATCGATTGGTTCGTTCTCAATTAATTTTATTGCCTCTAACACTCTTGAATCCTCTGGTTCTAGTAGAATATTGATATTGGCTGCCTGTTGATAGTGGCGGAGGATTTCAATGCCCCACTGAACTAATGGAGTTTTTGATAGGTTTGTGCTCTCTTCTTTGAGTGAAGAATCAGTCAGACCGTTTTTGATTTGAGTAAAGAGGCTGTCGAACTTTGGATTTTTTATAGCATCTATTCTAAAATGTGATCTTAATTGAATAGGTGTTGTCGTATTTAGTTCTGTATTTTCGATTTGGAAATGAATAGAGAGTAAACGACTTTCTCTGGTGAATTCGTAAACTCTTGGGGGGCTTGGCATGATAAACCAACTCTCTGGTTCCAGAGTGAATTCTTTGTCTTCAAACCAAAGTTTAGCTTGTCCTCGCTTGAGTCTCCAAGCGACACAAGTTCCTGGGGTAAAATGCATCTGAGAGCTAACCGGAGCCATTAGAAGATCGGCGAGATAAAGTAGGGTACAATGGATTTCCTGAAGAGGTGCAGAGTTTTTTGAAAAGCCATCCAAAGAGAATGAGGACAAGTGTTCCGAACTATCGAAGAATGACGGATCGTTTTTTGGACTAATCATAAGGGCAAGAATTAATTTCCGTCAGACCTTCTAGTTAGACATGTCCTAAATAGTCTTTGGACTTCAATGAATCACTAGCTCCAACAGACATCAATGAACATACAACCTGAACTAGATCCAACTGGATATAATATCCTCTTAAACTCTAATTCTCGCTATGAGTAATAGTGCTTTACTGGAAAGTGATTTGTTGAGGCAAAAAAAGTCTGCCAAGGGTGAGGTTCCTGAGGTTGTGCATTTCCTTTCGAAATGGAGGAATGGTCCAACGTTCTAGGAAGAGTATCTTTGAGAAGGTTTTGGCCTTTTGGAGTAGCAAGAGGTATATCTTCCGAATATAGATGTTTTAAGTCTTTGCGGCCAGGGAGTTTCCTTCATTCCACGATGGAGATATCGAGAGAATTTTTGGGTTTTCTACGGGGCCTTTTTCTCCTCGTCGGATTTGAGCGTCAACAATGTCGACAGCTGCAGCGCCTTGCTTTTCGGGGTAAAGGATTGTGCCCGTAATAATTGGTTCTTCGCTCCATAGACCCGATGTTACAAACCCTAGGTCCTTGGGTATGCGGTATGCATTTTCTTTCAGGATATTGAAAAGGTTGGGATCGTTAGTGACAAGAACGTCTGGCCTTGAAGTGTTCACCCAATTCAGAAAAGCGTCCTGGTCCCAACGATCCACTTCTTGGTAGGGGCGGATTCGGTTAGAAGGCGAGCTGTGAATCATCACGTGATCGATTAACATGTTCCAGCGGCCTCCAGAATATCCATCAATAATCTTCGGAATCGCAAAACCGATGCGGCGATATCCTCTTCGCAAACATTCGCGGCGAATCATAAGCCCAGTGGTAACGTAGTCGGTAACAATACATGATACGGCGATTTTTGGATGAATATCTCCGATAATTGCGACGCTAAAGTCTTCCCAGGGGAATCGATTAAAGTAAGGAATACGATGGAGTTTAAACGCGTGAGCAATGACAACTCCTTGGATTCGTCGAGTCCGCAGAATTTGCAGGAGTCGTTTTAAGCTGATGGGATCAGAGCCCAAAGGGGTTAATTAGCAAAGGCGATAGCCGAGCTCGAGGGCCCGGGCTCGAGCCCCTTTTAGCATATTAATGTTAGCGGGATGGTGAACTCCCATATCCGGCTGAATTGCATGGATCCAGCCAATCTCAGCACGAATTCCAGTCGGCCGCTTCCCTCTCATGAGTGTCATCAATGCGGTAGCGTACGGATCTCTTTTGTAACCCATCTTGTGTGCAATTTGTAGAATCCGTTTTTGAGTAGCCGGAGGTATGGATGAGTCTCCCCGCAAGGCTAGAGAAACGGTTGTATGACTGCACTTTGCGGTTTTGGCTACGTCTCGCAGGGAAACGGTTCCCTTCTTTCTTTTTTCCACACAATCAAGATAGCAGTCAAAAAGCTCGAATGAAATCGGAATTACCAGATTACTTTCCAGTAAAGTAGACGTTGGCGTAGACGGCAAATAGAGCTATGGTAATAATTGAATACTTACCAAATAACTGAAGTGGACGAGTTTTATTTAGTTCGAAATGTATTTACATAATAACAACAAAATAGATGAATAAGCAACACAGGCATGGGCGTCATGCATTTAGTCTTGTCGAAATGTTGGTCGTTATCTCAATTATTGGGGTTATCGGTATTCTTTCGGTTTCTTCGCTTACTGGACTTGGAACAACGGGAAGAACGGCAGAGGCTGTCGCTAGGATTCAAAAGCTTTTTGAATACGCACAGCAAACGTCTCGAACCAAAGGAACGCATGTTTACGTCGCATTTTTCGATCAAGGAACCGAGCCAATGCAGATTGTCGTTTTTGAGAGTCTAGATTCGACAGATGTTTTTGAAGCAATCGGAAGTGGTGCCTCTGGATACAGAAGACTTTCCCTACCAGATTCCCGGGTGGGACTGAGTCAAAAGCCAATCACTCTCGATGGATTTATGATTCACGATGCAAATTATGGACATTCCGTGAGTGTCCAACGTCCTAGCTTTGCTGGAAGTATTACGGCATTAAATCGCGAGGTAGAGTTTCGAGGTAAAACCACCCGCTTTGTGACTACGTTTTCGGGTGATGGTAGCCTGAAAACCAGGGATTCTGGATTGGCGATGTTCGAGTTCGCTATTGAGATGCCATCTTCGGTGGCTGGACAGACATTAGCGATTTTTCAGATACTCGCGCCTCTAGGCCATATCCGAGTTTATCGGCCGATATGATGAGAGCGCGGCACAGTATCGGCTTCTCGCTCGTGGAAGTCGTTTTAGCTCTGGGAATTGCTGTTTTTTGTATTGTTAGTTTGTTGGGTTTATTCACAGCAGCAATTGATGGAGAACAGGAATCTGGGCAGCGCGTGGAAGTAGCTCATATTGCAGGACGCATCATCTCAGAACGTGCTCAAGTTCCTTCGGATCCGGTAGGAGGAACAGCTAACCCTCGACTTGTATTGCCTGCGCTTGTTCCCACAGTTTCCGGGACGGCAACACCGGCTTCTGTTACGGGACAAGTTTTTTTGGACGGTTTTGGGGCGCAGGTACCCGCTACTTCGAATCCAGAGTATCGATTGGATTATGATATCTCTTACGAAAATCCAGATCCCGAGTTTGCAACGCTGACGCTTCGATTTTCTTGGCCAGCTTCTGCACCTGATAACCAAAGTGATACCTACACGATTGTTACGGCGTTGCTCTTGAAAGCAAACTAAGAATGAAGCTGCGACACATGAAAACAGGCCGCCGGTTAATGGTGGGATTCACTCTGATTGAAATACTTGCGGCCTTGAGTATTTTTTTGGTTATCGGACTGATGGTCTCGACTTCGATTCAAGCAATTTGGGTTGCTTCAGCGAGCTCTTCAAAGCGCTTAGATAACTACGGGCGAGCTCGCTATAGTATTAATCTGATTCATCGCGACATTAAATCAGTGGTTGAACGTGGACCACATCTTGGATTCGAAATTTTATCGAATAATGGTGATGATCTTTATATCTACACAACTCAGTCGGGGAACGTTCCGAGTGGTGGTGGAATCGCTCAGAGCGATCGCAATTTAAGCTACGTTGCATATGAGGTAAATTCGAGTGCGTCAGATCTAAACGAACGCGGATTGAGGCGATTCGAACGTGGATTCGACTATCAAGGCAGTCTTCGTCTCTTTAGTTCAACACCCCCGACCTTGAACCCAGACCTTTATCCCTCAGGTGATGGTTTTTTAGTTGGTCCTGGCGTTTTAGTAGTCAAATTTCAAGGGCTGGACTCTGCAGGAGATCCGGCAGTCTTGTCGCAGGATTCCCAGACCTTGATTGTGTCCATACTTGTCTTGGATGAGTTGGATCTTAGGCAATCATCAGGAAATGCAAATTTTGATTCAATCATTAGCGGTATGCAGGGGGGTGTATTAGCTGCCGGAGCCTCGTATGGAGAAACCTGGCAGCAACAGCTGGATGATCCCGTATTTTTAGATCAGTTAACACCTCAATTGCGCAAGGGGCTTCGAGTTTTTCAAGTATATCTGCCCTTAGATCGATAAAATGAGTTATTATAATATCAGTCCGAATCTGAAAGGGATTTGGTATCGAAGCGTAACAAAAAAAGTATTTGGCTTTGATCGTAGGAAACGGGAAAAGACGAGTTATGGGATCGCTTTGATTTCAGTTCTTGC
>JBCCKK010000238.1:0-5531 GCA_039027395.1 Verrucomicrobiota bacterium
ACAGCTTCGAATCCGGCGTATCGCTTGTAAAGGTCTGTGACTTTAATCATACCTCTAAAATTGCTGAAAAATATGTAGGTTTCTTGCGATGTCAAGACCGACATCACTTTGAGTTTTTAGAATAACTAAGTTCATAACGGAATATAAGGCCTCGACATTTGCGGTCAATTCCCGTTCTCTTTTTGGCCGTGAGCGTTGTTGTAGCTATTACAAATCAAAAAGGCGGAGTCGGTAAGACGACGACATCTGTCAATTTGTCGAGCGCGCTTGCAGAAAAAGGCAAATCCATCCTTCTTATTGATATGGATCCTCAGGCGAATGCAGCCAGTGGCCTAGGTTTAGAGCCAGAACCTGGGAGCAGTTTATATCCCGTTATGGTTGGTGAGAAAGCGATTGAGCAGCAAATCACAGCGACATCGGTTGAAGGATTAAGCCTAATTCCTGCCGAGGTCGACCTCGCGGGATGCGAGGTCGAAATCGCAAGGGAAGCCAACCCGCTGGCCAAACTTCGGACGATTATCGAGCCCATTAAATCTCAGGGACGCTTTGATTACATTCTTCTCGATTGTCCACCTTCCGTTGGAATTTTAATGACCAGTAGTCTAGCCGCCGCAGACGGCCTTCTCATTCCAGTTCAATGTGAGTTCTACGCCTTGGAGGGAATTACAAAAATTTTGGATCTCGTCAATCGACTCAAACAGCAGGGCGTGAATCCCGACCTCTACATCGTAGGTGTATTGATGACCATGTATGATGCCCGGACTCGGTTAAGCCAACAAGTTGTCCAAGAACTCCAAGAACATCTTCCCGATAAAGTGTTTAAGACCATTATCCCCAGAAGTATCCGACTAAGCGAGGCTCCGAGCTTTGGCCAGTCGATTCTGAGTTATGATCCTCAAGGTATCGGTGCCACATCGTATCGCCAACTCTCCGAAGAATTCCTGCAACGCCTTCAATAGTTTATCATTGCTGCAATCTACAGCCTGATTTAACCTCCTATCACTACGCGCCCGTAGCTCAGCTGGATAGAGCATCAGTTTCCGGAACTGAGTGTCACAGGTTCGAATCCTGTCGGGCGTAGTCTTGGAGGGAAGATTGCTTGCTTCGAGCCACCAATCCCTTATCAATGGCGGGATGTCTAGACGTCCGGATCGAAGAAAAGCGAACCAACTGCGACCTCTGTCTTATTCTTGGGATGTTGCACCTAATTCGACAGCTTCATTACTCATTAAATGCGGCCAAACACAGGTGATCTGCGCGGCAAGCGTGGAAGAGAAAGTTCCCCGCTGGAAAGAAGCCCAAGGACTCTCTGGAGGATGGGTGACCGCAGAGTATTCAATGCTCCCCTACTCAACGGTAGGTCGTAAGCCTCGTGATATCTCACGTGGAAAAATAGATGGACGTAGCCAAGAAATTCAACGATTGATCGGCCGGACTCTAAGAGCGGTTGTTGACCTCGAAGCACTCGGATCTCGGACCATTTGGATCGACTGTGATGTTCTCGCTGCCGATGGGGGAACTCGCACAACCGCAATCACGGGAAGCTACCTTGTGCTTAAAGCAGCTATCGAACGCCTCAAACAAGAAGGTAATGTAGCCCGTTCACCGTTGCGAGCAGCGGTAGGTGCAACCAGTGTTGGAGTCTATCAGGACAAGCCGATCTTGGATCTCTGCTATCTAGAAGACCGCGATGCCTCTGTTGATATGAATGTTGTTATGACTGATAAGGGTGAATTTGTCGAAATCGGTGCCACCGGAGAAGAGGCCACCTTCTCACCTGATCAGCTAAAAGAGTTGCTAGCATTGGCCGAAACCGGCATAAAGAAGCTGTTTTCATTTCAGCGCAAGGCGTGGAGCCAACGGCCGAAATAAGAACGACCAAAGAGAGAGCACATTATGAGTACTGAGTTTGACCGCCCCACTTTACCTGAAGCTGGCTTTCTCGCCGGGCTTCCCGAAGATGATCGCGACCTTCTTGCGTCTTATGGAGAGTTTCGAGGGGTTCAACCCGACCACGATATGATCCGCCAGGGCGACATCCAGGAACATCTTTACTTCGTTATCTCCGGGAAACTGGAAGTTCGTCGGCAAGGCGTCCAGGATGACATTGTTGTCGGAACTATTTTGCCGGGAGAATCGATCGGCGAAATCAGCGTGTTTGATATCGGTCCTGCGAGCGCAAGCATCCGCGCCCTCGAGTTTTCTCAAGTCTGGTGGATTGACGGCAACTCACTTAAAGATTTCATCCGAGACAGCCCCGTTGCAGGAAACCACATCATGTTGGGTCTTGCCACAATTCTGAGCAAGCGCGTTCGCACTTTGAGCTCCCAGCTGGTCGACGCGCGCACGTAAGCCCGAAAATACCTGTTAATTCTAGCCGACAGTACTTGCCAGCAGTGCAGGGATTCGTTTAAATCCCGGCCTTCAAAATTTTAAATAACCTAATCATATTATGCCCAAGAAAAAAACGACTGCTAAAAAGACCGTTGCCAAAAAGGCAACGCGCAAGAAAACCGCGGTAAAAAAATCTCCCGCGAAATCTACTAAAAAGACGAAATACGTTTACTTTTTCGGAAAAGGACGAGCCGACGGTAACGGAAAGATGAGAGAACTTCTCGGCGGTAAAGGCGCCAACCTTGCTGAGATGGTTCGGATCAAGCTTCCTGTTCCTGCTGGTTTCACAATCTCGACGGATGTTTGCACGTATTACTACGACCACAAGCGCACCTATCCAAAGACGTTGCAAGCTGAAATTAACGCAAACATCGTCAAACTGGAAAAGGCAATGGGCAAGAAGTTCGGCGATGTCAAAAACCCTCTTCTTGTCGCAGTTCGCTCAGGTGCACGTGATTCCATGCCTGGAATGATGGACACGATTCTGAATCTTGGACTAAACGACAAAACCGTTGAGGGCCTTGTAGTCAAGACTGGCAATGAACGTTTCGCCTACGACTGCTATCGCCGTTTCATTCAAATGTATGGTGATGTAGTCATGGGTGTGCAAACCCGTCCTGGAGAAGATCACGAGCCATTTGAAACCGTTATCACTGAACTCAAAAACGAGTTGTTCCCAGGTCGCCGTCACGTTGAAGACACAGAACTCGATGCAGCCGCATTAAAGGAACTCGTCAAGCGGTTCAAAAAACTCGTTAAGGATCGAACCAAAAAGACCTTCCCTGAGGATCCTAAAGCTCAATTAATGGGCGCAGTCGGTGCTGTTTTCGGAAGTTGGAACAACGACCGAGCTATTGTTTATCGTCGGAAGTATGGAATTCCTCACGAATGGGGAACTGCCGTCAACGTTCAAGCAATGGTATTTGGAAACATGGGTGAGGACAGTGGTTCTGGAGTCGCCTTCACGCGTGACCCAGCTACGGGAGAAAAAGTACTCTACGGGGAATTCCTAGTCAACGCCCAGGGAGAAGACGTGGTTGCCGGCGTTCGCACACCTCAGCCTGTCATCGAAATGCAGCAAGCGTTCCCTCCAGTTTACAAAGAACTCCTAGGCGTTTGTAAAACCCTGGAAGGTCACTTCAAGGATATGCAAGACTTCGAGTTCACAGTCGAAGAAGGAACGCTCTACATGCTACAAACCCGAAACGGAAAACGCACCGGTGTAGCGGCTGTTAAGATTGCCGTCGATATGGTGAAAGAACGTCTGATTAAGGCGGAACAAGCCGTGACTCGAGTTGATCCTGATTCTTTGAGCCAGCTGCTGGCTCCGATCTTTGATATCGCAGCCCAAAAATCTGCGAAACAAATCGCCAAAGGCCTACCTGCAGGTCCCGGAGCTGCTACTGGACGCATCTACTTCAATGCAGATGAAGCTGAATCCGCAGCGGCTCGGGGAGAAAAAGTTCTCCTCGTTCGCGAAGAAACCTCTCCTGAGGATCTGCGCGGTATGATCGCAGCAGAAGGTATTCTCACAGCCCGCGGTGGAGTTAGCTCCCATGCTGCGCTTGTTGCCCGCCAAATGGGTAAAGTCTGCGTCTGTGGTGCTTCTGAGCTCCATATCGACTACGAGAAGCAAAAGCTGAGTGTCGACGGGCAAAACTATGGAAAGGGGGATTATCTTTCCATTGACGGAACATCTGGGGCCGTTTTTGCAGGTGAAGTTCCCACGGCGGCTTCTGAGGTCATTCAAGTATTGATCGAGAAGAAGCTCAATCCGGCTAAGAGTAAAACCTACCAAATCTTTAATCAGCTGATGAAGTGGGCCGACAAATATCGCAAGATGGGAATCCGCACGAATGCTGACTCCCCCGATCAGGTAAACAACGCCGTAGCTTTTGGGGCTGAAGGAATCGGGCTTTGCCGAACCGAGCATATGTTCTTCGAGGGAGATCGAATTGATGCGGTTCGTGAGATGATTCTCGCTGAAAGCGAAACTGCTCGTCGGGCAGCTCTTGGCAAGCTTTTGCCATATCAGAAAAAGGACTTCGCGGGAATCTTCAAGGCTTTGAAGGGTAAACCAGCAACCATTCGCTTGCTTGACCCGCCTCTACACGAGTTCTTACCGCATGATCACAGTGCTCAAAACGATCTAGCAAATAAATTGGAAGTGCCCGTTGATACGATTACCCAACGGATCCATGCCCTTGCCGAGTTTAACCCAATGCTTGGTCATCGCGGGTGTCGTCTCGGAAATGTTTATCCGGAAATCACAGAAATGCAGGCACGTGCCATTTGCGAAGCGGCAGCTGAAGTCCAGAAATCTGGAACTAAAGTCGCTCCTGAGATCATGGTGCCCCTCGTTGGTTTCCCGAAAGAACTTCAGCTGCAAGTTGCGGTTATCCACCGTGTTGCCAAAGAAGTAATGGCCCAGAAGAAGGTTAAATTCAAATATCAAGTTGGAACGATGATCGAAATTCCTCGTGCTTGTATGGTTGCTGATGAAATTGCAGAAACCGCCGAGTTTTTCAGCTTCGGAACCAATGATCTGACTCAGACCACGATGGGAATGAGCCGAGACGATTCAGGATCGTTCTTGCCGTTCTACCAAGAGGAAGAAATCGTTGCAAACAACCCCTTCGCGGTCGTAGACCAGAAAGGCGTTGGAAGCTTAATGGAGATTGCTATCGAAAAAGCCCAAACCACCCGTCCCAAGATCAAATTGGGAATTTGTGGTGAGCATGGTGGAGAGCCAAACTCAGTTAAATTCTGCCATCAAATCGGTTTGAACTATGTGAGTTGTTCTCCTTTCCGAGTGCCCGTTGCTCGTCTGGCAGCAGCTCAAGCAGCATTACAAAAATAACAGATTGTAAAACCTAAAGCACACAGAGGGGGAATCTGGGCTGTCAGATTCCCCCTTTTTTGCTTCTCGTCGTCTTTTTTTACGGTAAAGATCTCCTAGGTAATGGCGGAATATCATACAGAAGGAGCCCTCGCGGCATACATGAAGGATATTGGTTCGATCCCATTGCTTACCGTTAGCGAAGAAAAGACCCTGGCCCGGCGTATCAAGAAAGGCGATGCCGCTGCTCGTGAGAAAATGATTCAGGCCAATTTGCGGCTCGTCGTTAAAATTTCGC
>JBCCKK010000239.1:0-5500 GCA_039027395.1 Verrucomicrobiota bacterium
AAACTTTCCTCATGATTCTATCAGGCAGGCTATCTCCATTGATATCTATTAAATCAGCATGGGCACCCGAATCTGATGCTTGGATAGAGTTCCAATACTCGCTTCCTTGTCCTTGCATCTGGATACCCGTCCATTCCACTTCGGAATCAAAGCCATTCCCGTTATTGTATTGAACGAACCACTTATTATAAGGAGATGATTGTTTCCTCATTACACGATCTGGAAGAGCATCGCCATTAATGTCGATTAAACTCAAACGAGACCAATTGTTCTCAGATTCATCGCTCCAGTTCCTAGGGGATAAATTTTCAGAAGCCGAAGACCCCTGGTTGGTAACGTTCGTCCAATCTATCACGCTATCGAAACCGGAACCATTGTTAAGCTGCACTTTGAAAACATCGTGAGGGGAAGATGCTTTACGCATTACGCGGTCAGGCAAACCATCTCCATTGATATCCTGGAGCACCGAATAACTTGCTTGACCTTTTGATGCGTTGAGAGTTCCCCAACCCCAGTCTGATTGGCCTTGCGTATCTAAACCACCCCACTCCAAAAATCCACCAAATCCCTGAGACTGTTGTTGGTAGCTAAAGACCGTTTCCGGCAAGGTGCTGGAGTTATCGGAGCCATAGTGGCGAATAGATTTAAGAAGAGAACGGTGTGTTGTCGCTGAGGATGAATAGATTAGCTCATAACGACGAACAAACTGATTCTCAACTTTCATGGTTACATCGAGTAGTCTTTTATTGAGCTCAACTCGGATACCTGCTGAATAATCAATGGAAGTATCTGAGCGGTCTTCTAGTTGAAAAACGACTTTATGAGTTTCAGAGAGTCCCGAGGTATGTCCATTATATGCTATTTCAGAAAGATAGGGATTATTGCCGTCCTTTACATAACTTACAGAGGTCGTATTTCCGTTTACATCAATCACTCGGTTTAGGCACCAGCGAAAAACGGATGAACCTCCCGCTACAAAGTTGACATTTTCCAGTCGACTATTTGAACTTTCACCAAAAAAGAACTGGTTGCCACTGCGGTCCGTAATCTTCCATTCAGGATTGATATATTCAAATTTCAGAAACGCAGACTCAAGTTGTGCTCGATATTCGTTTCCACCAATGTGAACTAACTTTGAATTAACGCCACCAAAACAGACAACAAACCCCTTTGAATCATCGTAGGAATTCGAAGGGTTGGCACCGCTCCAAGCGATTGGCACACCATTCTTTCCATCTCTCTGAATAAACCCGACATCAAGATTCCAGCCAACGCCACACCATCCCGTTGATCCCGAGGAACTATAGGCAAGCGATACCGTCGGTTCTGACCCGCCTCGGCCGGGAGGAACCGTCATTGGAACACTATATGAAAAACGGCCAGTAAATAGATCGGTCTGAAAACTTAAACTTTCTCCACCTCCTCCAGAACTACCTTCGGTGCTGGCTGTCTGAGATTTTAGCTGTTGGAGGTTAAGGATAAGGATTCCCATCAGACAAATTAATCCAATAATTCTATAGTTATCCATATTATTCAATTTCTACGTAAACGCTAATTTCGCCCTGACTGTTGGACCACATTTTCATGGTATCCGTGAATGGTCCGCCAATATTGTCTGAAATTTTTGCTTGTCCTGGTGCAACTGAAAAAATAATCGGAGCATTACTAATTGTAGCTCCATACTCGTTCGCAATCCGGAAGACTATTGGGTTTTGGAGCTGCTGCCCTGAAACTCCATCTTGGTTATTTCCAGTTACAGGAACTACACTTGGAGCCGCTCCTCCAATATTGCTCGGATCGGTGTCCAATGTTTGTTCTTCCGAATTAATATATCCATCTCCGTCAAAGTCATCTTGGCCATCAGATATACCATTGTTATTCTCATCACTATTATTTGGATCAAGGCCACGCTCCATCTCCCAGGCATTTGTTAATCCATCGAAATCCGAATCGGCGAGATATTGAGCTACCACGGAATCCCAGGCGACCTCATAGAATGTCAGTTGCTCTAATGCGCCATTAAAGAACAAAGAGCTGCCTTGATTGTTGCCAATATAGAGAGACTCATTTGATGCGGCACTTAGATTGTTCATTCCCGTAGTATCGAGAATCGAACTGGTTGAAAGACTCCCTCCACTTGTCCCTACTTTGACAAGGTCACGAGCAACACCGTCGACATAGATTCGACTTTGATTGTTTTGAAAGTCGAAAGTCGCCAACACATGGTGCCAACGCCCATCGTTAAACGACTCGTTGGTAAAAGCAAAGGTGCTATCTGCCTGATTACTTGTTGAGGATCCAATACCAGCACAGATTCCGCCATTCTCCCAAACCATAACGACATATCCCGAAGTCCATCCCCAATGCCCTTTACTCACAATTCGTTGCTTGGTTGCGTCTGTATATTTGATCCAGAATCCAATACTGAAGCTCTCGCTCCCCGGATCCAATGATCCATCCGAAGGGTCGCCCACCTCCAAGCTTCCGGTCCCATCGAATTCAAGAGCCGACCCCGGTTCGAACGAAGGAACGAGTGTTACACCACCTGATGTAACCGCATAGTTGGCGTGATAGCCTAAATCCAGAATTTCTGAACCATAAGTGCTATCGAAATTCCAATAACTTGAGACACGTAGGTTCAGAACACCAATCTGGACTTCCGTAAGTGCGCGATCAAACACACGAACATCGTCTATTAGTCCCTCATAGAAACTTGTGGGCCCTCCAGTGACGTCGAAGGCATCTGTGGACGCCGTAGCTCCAAGCGATGTGCTACCTGTATGAGCATCCAAGTGATTATGAATCGCCCAGCCCGATGCAATTTCATTTCCATCCCAAAACAAACGAAGCCGACCTTTATCAAAAACGGTGGCAACGTGATGCCAGCTTCCAGGATTCGAAATCGGTCCGGAGATCAGCGTAACAACGTTGTTTTGCTGAACCGCAGCCTCCAAGTTTCCATCCTTTATTCGGACTCCAAAACCAATGGCTGCACCCCCTTCATCATAAAGCGTTTGAGTTCCAGAATAAGATGTTGGATTGACCCAGAAAGAAACGCTCCTCTCCGAAAAGGCTTCTTTCAAAAATGTTGCGTGACCCGAATTCACATCGGCGTATTGGTCAACGCCGTTGAACGACAACGCTCCAGATCCGGTAAGTGCACTGGCTGAGTAACTGGCTCCAACTAACGATTCGATCGAATTACCGTTTGCTGAGGCATCATCCAAATTATTGTCTAGTTTCCAGCGAGCGATTTCATCGTCGGCAGAAGTTGGATTGGTTTCTTCAAGAAACTCTTCCAAATTCAAGAGTCCATCTCGGTCATAGTCTCCAGCGATATCGACATCCCCAATGGCATCAATTAAGTCCGAAGGATCTGCATCAATAATCTGCTGTTCCCAACTATCTGCCAAGCCATCTGCGTCTTCATCCACAAATAGCTCAAACCAATTCAGGTTGAAATTATCGGTAACGGCTTCGATGCGAATAACGTAGTCACCCTGTGCGAGAAAAATTCCGGGAAGAACCGAGGTTTGATAGAGATGCCAACCCTGAGTGTTTGGAATGACAATGGGGTCAGAAGAACCGAGTTGCATAAACGTCGCTCGAAACGCTGTGTTGTCGAATTTAGACGACGTTCTAAAATTCATCGTGTAGGTGGCGGACTGCTGGACGGTAACCGTGTATTCTAGCCATTCCCCTACTGTTACGTAGCTAATCGTGTATCCTCCATCGATTTCGTTTGAGAACGCAATGTCTGCATCGTCTGATCGATACTGACCTCCCGAATTTCCAGTTGTCGAATCCGAATAGGCAACACCGTTCCCGCCGGTGTCATAGTCCTCCGCCTGGATCCTGCCTGGAACTGAATGCGGATTGTATGCCTGTTGAACGCTACCCGCATCCGATGGATCCGTTTCGGCGAAGTACTCCATCGCATTGCTCTGCCCATCTCCATCGAGATCTCCCAAAGCTCCTTGCAGTGGATCGATTGATCCATTGTCGAAGGCATTTATGCCATACAATGCTTCCCAAACATCGGGAAGGCCGTCTCCATCGTTGTCAATAGCTGGATCGCTTGTCGTCACAACTTCTAAGACGGGAGCAATGGTTCCCTCTCGGCTCGAAATATCGATCTGGTTACCAAATGCTGCTTGTTGGGTTAGCAGAATACTTAGCATCTGATCCCCATCAACTTCCTGAACCACAAACGGAGTCATATCAATAACTAGATCTCCGGTTTCGCCCACCAGAACACTGGTTGCTAGTGATTGGGTGGTGGGACGATTGGTATGAGTAATTCCCAGTTCCGTCCAACTATCATCGGTTATTGCAGCAGCTGTCAGTTCGGAAAGTTTATTGTTGTTAATGTCCTCGACATTTAGGATCAAACGAGCCGCCACAACCGTTCCCGAACTGATGGTTCCCAAGTCAAATTTGAGGTAGCTCATTCGTTCGTCCGACTTTTGCTTGATCTCGAGTGGTGTTGAGGTCCCGAAATTCGTTCCACTGTCACTTCCATTTTTAACTTTGGAATCCGCAACTGCGGCTAGAGGTGTGATCGAGAGTGACGGACTTATGCTGGTTGTTACTGAAAGAGATGAACTCTGCCCCGATGTTCGATGCATGTGGTCGAACGCTTCTACGGTATAGCTGTAGGTCGTATTTGGATCTAAAAACGCATCGGTAAATTGAGCTGTATACGATTTACCGATTTCTTGTCCATCTCGATAAATAACATATCCAAGAACTCCCACATCATCCGAAGAGGCTTGCCAAGTAATCTGAGCCGATACACCGGATTGGCCGACAGCCGCGAGACCGGTTGGAATCGAGGGAGCCGCCGTATCAGAGACAAATGAAACATGATCGAACACTCCATCGGAAGTCTGTGCATTATCGTGACTTGTCACGGCAAGGCCTACATAAACTGAACTTCCCATGGTTACGGATTTGTCTTTGACCTCCCACCACTCCAATCCATCGACACTTTCGTAACTGGTAAATGTGTTACCAATTCGGACCAACTTGACCCAAAGCGGTGTCGTTGTTATTCCACCACCTTTATTGCTGGCCGATCCACCGGTAGTATTTCGATAGTGAAAATGACTACCGCTTCCCGGTTGATAGTGGCTGAAGGCATATTTCGAATCCGTTCCCAAGGTCTCCCGAAACATAACCCCTGTCTTTGCATCATTGTGGGTATTTTCTACACTTACAATCCGAGCTTGAATCAAGCCATCTCCAGCTAGGGATTGGTAAAGAAAATAGAATGAATCGCTCGATCCATAGATATCAACGCCCGAACCCGAGACCGTGTAGCGTTCTTCTGAAACCTGGTAGTCGGTTGAACCGGCGACTCCTACTGCACCGATATCTGTGCCGAACCAGCCAGAAGGTGGCGGTGCCGTGTAGGCAGTATTTGAACCTGCAAAAAATAAAATAAACGAAAGGACGTAGAGAAATTGATGTCCCCTAAGCCTACCAAGCCAACCTATCC
>JBCCKK010000240.1:0-5468 GCA_039027395.1 Verrucomicrobiota bacterium
AACTTCAAACGATTCGCATCCCCCCGAAACATTACCGAAGCCAATTGCGCATCTTCGTCTTTGAGAGAAAAATACAAGTGTCCTGACGCCTGCCGACGGAAGTTCGAGATCTCCCCCGAAACTTGAACCGTCCCAAATCCAGATTCGAGTACTCGTTTAACTTCGTCGGTAAGTTCAGAAACGGTCCAAACCGAATCCGATGCTTGTCCGTCAAACAGATTAGCCTCTGACATTCTATCCATCCTATCAGTCAACCGATTCTTGAAGTCGCTCAATTTTGAGAGCTCTTCCCGTCTCGCTATCTAAGTCGACAACGATTCCATCGACCTGCAACATACCTGTCGCTAGCTTCATGCGAACGGGCATTAGTGTTTGATTGCGCTCAATAATACAATCCACCTCGCGCCCGATCACCGAATCATGTGCTCCGCAAAATCCCGCATCGGTGAGATAAGCCGTTCCGCGCGGGAAGATTTGACTATCCGCAGTTTGAACATGGGTATGTGTTCCGACTACACAGGATACTTTTCCGTCGAGAAACCTCCCAAATGCTATTTTTTCAGACGTCGCCTCGGCATGAAAATCAACGAGAATAGATCGAGTCTCCTGAGAAATTACATCAATGACTGCCTCGATTTCATTAAAAGGATTAGAAACTGCAGGCCCCATAAATGTCCGCCCCATTGCATTAATGACACCGAGCTTAAATCCATTTCCTTGAACAACAACATAACCCACCCCTGGACAGGCCTTGGGGAAATTAAACGGACGGATCAAACGAGGTTCTTCAGAAAAAAATGAAAGCACTTCCCTCTGGTCCCAACAATGGTCTCCCAAAGTAATGACGTCTACTTTTGCCCGCATTAACTCATAGGCTAATTTCGGAGTAATTCCATTTCCGCCCGCCGAGTTCTCACCGTTCACCACGAAAAAATCGGGAGCATAGCGATCCACTAATCGAGGAATCACAGCCTTAACAGCCTCTCTCCCCGGTTCACCTACGACATCTCCTAAAAATACAACTCGCATGAGCCGCCAAAACTACAACGGCGTCTGTAGATTGCAACCAACACCGTTAATGAATTACCTGGCGCGAGCCTTCGAAAAACCTCTTTCCTTTCTCCAGAGACCAGGCGGTTTTCCTTCCTTTTTCTTAAAGCAACGAACGAAATAGTTTATGTCATCAAACCCACAAGAAAAGCCTACCTCTCGGATTGTGAGGTAGGGATCTTCCAACAACTTCTTTGCACGCTCCAACTTCAAATGATTCTGATACTCAACCACGCCGCACTTGAGCTCCTGTTTAAATAGAGCAGCCAGATGACTCACACTAATCCCCGATGTCTTAGCCAGCGTTTGAACCGACAAACTTGCAGGAAATGATAACTCAATTGATCGCTTCGCTTTCGCAATGGCGGGATGTAAAGTAGTAAACACAGACGATGATCTTTCTTCCTCTTGAACCTTTGTGAGTATCGCATAAACCAAAGCATCGCAGGCTTTTGAAGTCTCGGCTTCCTCCAAAAAAATTTGTACAGCGTCCTTGAACCAGCGCCCTATATAACAATTGATCGGAAAATGGAGAGCCCTGGGTTCCGTCGCAAACGAGAGACGATCCGTATTCACACTTAGATAGTCCGTCTGAGTGAAACTATGATTAGTCTGATCGTGGACAATATTCTTTGGAAGAATGAACAGCGTACCGGACCTACCCGTAAGAACAACCTGAGATCCTACTTGAATCGTGCATTCACCCTCCCATAGAAAGACAAACTCCAAGTGAGGATGCCGATGCGCAGCAATGTATCGATCACCAGCCCAATGTCCCGCCCATTGAACAAATCCTTCGCTTGTCGATTGCCACATAATCATAGATTAATGCTATAGAATCAATGTTTTGTCACTTATGAAGCAGCTATTATCATAATATAGTTCCAAAATGAAAAAGGTAATTCTGGATACCGATATTGGAAGCGATATTGATGATGCCTTGTGCCTGGCCTATCTCTTAGCTCACCCGGACTGTGATTTGCTTGGAATCACCACAGTTTCTGGGGAGCCTACAAAGCGAGCCCAGCTGGCAAGCTCTTTATGCTAGGTTGCGGGGAAGGCCGTTCCTATTTTCCCCGGAAGCGAACTCCCACTGATTGTCCCTCCCAAACAACCTAAAGCCTCACAAGCATCCCAACTCATACACTGGCCTCATCAATCAACATTCCCAAAAGACCAAGCGCTTTCGTTTCTGAGAGAAACGATCCGCGATCATCCCCACGAAATCACTCTGCTAGCGATTGGGCCTCTGACGAATATCGGATTACTGTTCTCACTCGACCCTGAAATACCAACTTTGCTTAAGGAGCTCGTTTTGATGTGCGGCGTTTTCACAGAGTCGGGCAAACACCACTCGCAGCACCAAATCGAATGGAATGCATTACTTGATCCCCACGCTGCCGCAATCGTTTACCAGCAGGCCCCAAAAGCTAATTGTTCATTCGGTCTCGATGTGACTACTCAAGTCAAAATAAGAAAAGACGAAGCCAAAGCGCGATTTCAGAGCGATCTGTTAAAACCTGTGCTTGATTTTGCAAACGTCTGGTTCGAACACTCTCCCGTCATTACGTTTCATGATCCACTAGCTGGAGCCTCAATATTCAGAAAAACAATTTGCCAATATCAAACAGGGTCCGTTGAGATCGAGGTCTACGATGAACAGGGACTAGGAAAATCAAAATGGAACCCCAATGATGCCTCTAATTCCCATAAAGTCGCGGTAGCCGTTGATCCTTCCGAGTTTTTCAGCGAATTCTTTTCCGTATTCGAGTAAAACCCAGAACTTCATAAGTAAAACCCCGCAGTGCCGTTTGGAGGTGCCCTTTCGACCCAAATCTCAACAGGTGCAGACGGTGAGTCCCCGTCAGCCTTCCAGTCAAGGCGTGACGTCGCTGAGGACGTGCACTTAGGCCTCAATATAGTTTTCTACGGTAGAAAGGGAAACCGATCCAATAACGAACACCGCAGGGAAAGCCGAAAAAATTAATTTTATCTGAGAACAGCCCCGGTAGCCTTCTCGACACTTTTAACGATCTTTTGATCCCAAGCCGCAACTTCTTTATCCTTTAATGTTCGCTCAGGAGACCGATACGTCAAGGCATAGGCGATGGATTTTTTATCACGTTCCAAGCGCTCGCCTTTGTCGTCCGTAAAAATATCAAAACAACACACCGATTCCAATTCAGCAACGCCTGCCGCATGAATTGCTTCTTCAATTTGATCGGCAGCCGTTTCCCGTTTCGCCAAAAACGCCAAATCCCGCTTCACTGCAGGATACTCAGGAAGCGGCTGATATCGCTGCTCTCGGGATCGCTTAGCTTTCGAAATATCCCATTCTGCAAACCAAACAGGGACTTTAATTCCAAATGCTTTCAATTGCTCGGGAGCAACCAGTCCACAGATTACCTTTTTCTGTGTTAATTGAACTCCTGAAAACTCACGAGAAAGTGATTCATACACCCCTTTTATGTCATAGTAATCTAAAAGCTCAGGCTCACCTGACCAATGAAGATCGGAAGATTTACCTACGCCCAAAACAACGATCCGACGTTTTTCAACCGAACGTCCTTTATGTGCTTCGTAAACAGTCCCCATTTCAAAGAGTTTAAGGTTTTCATTCCCCTGCCCTAAATTATGTCTCACCGAGGGCAATACCGTTTCCAACAGAGACTTCCGAAGTCTTGCCGAATCCATTACCAAGGGATTACCAATGACGACTCTGCCCGATTCCTCTTCTTCAGCAGCAGGAACCAAGCTGGTTGTTGTCACCTCATAATACCCCAATCCCGTCAAACGGCGCCGCAGAGCGGTTTCGGTTTCATAACGAATATCCGCTTTCCCTCGGCTCGAAACTCCTCCAGGCACAACAGCTTCCACAGATCTTAAGCCTTCGAATCGGGCCAACTCTTCGATCAAGTCGATTTCACGATTCAGATCTAATCGATAGCTAGGAATACTCCACCCATCGTTGCTCTTGGAACATCCTAAGGCTTCCAAAATTTCAGCAATCCGCGTCTCTGCCATCTCGAAACCCAAAACCTGCTTCACTCGAGATAGTCTTAAAGGAACGACATTTTCTTCCGCTTCATACGTAGCAGATTCCACGCGACTCTCAGATACTTTCCCACCACACAGTTTCAGAATCAGCTGAATCGCCCGAGCTGCCGCGAGATCAACAGCTGCAGGATCGATACCTCGCTCAAATCGATACGACGAATCACTAATTAACCCAAGCCGCCTCGAAGTCGTTCGAACCATAAGCGGATCAAATCGTGCACTTTCCAAAATAATCGACGTCGTTTTTTCAGTAACACCACTGAGCTCTCCACCCATCACGCCAGCAATCGCAACTGGAGATGTTTCATCCGCAATCACTAAATCGGCTTCGTTTAACTCGTAGGTTTTGCCGTCTAGAGCAACAATTTCTTCGTTTTCTTTCGCTTTGCGAATGATGATTTTGCTTCCAGAGAGGATGTTTGCATCAAAGGCGTGCAAAGGCTGCCCGGTCTCAAGCAGCACAAAATTGGTAATATCAACGATGTTATTTACCGGCCTTAACCCTGCCGCATTCAAATACGCCTGCAACCACTCAGGGCTATCCCCTACTTCAACACCTTCGATATAGGTCGCCGTGTAACGCGGGCAACTTTCTGTATCTTCGACATCGATCTCCCATTGAGACTTCTCATCTCCAGAAACCAGATCGGGAAATTTAAATTCGGTGACGGCCGCTCCCAGAGCTTGCATCTCTCGACTGAGCCCCCGATACGAAAGTAAATCCGAACGATTAGGAGTCACTTCACATTCTAGAACCGTCTCCCCTTCAAAAACATCCTTGAGCGGCATTCCCGCTTCAAGTGTTTGATCCAAAATCATGATTCCCTTATCATCGCCCTGACTTGGAAGTCCTAACTCATCGGAAGAACACATCATGCCTTCAGACAATTCACCCCGCAGCTTCGACTTCTTAATCTTAAACCCAGCAGGCATCGTAGCTCCAGGTTGCGCCAGGGCTACGGTATCTCCCTCTTCAAAATTGCTCGCTCCACAAACAATCTGACGAATACCATCTCCATCATTAACTTTACAGAGGCGCAAACGATCTGCGTTCGGATGAGGTACAAAGGATTCCACCTTCGCTGTTACAAAATGATCCAGGGAAAAACCCGTTTCGGTAATCGATTCGACCTCGGTACCGCTCATCGTAAGTTGCTCGACGAGCTCTTCGAGGGACCAGTTCCATTCACAATAATCTCTTAACCAGCTCAATACTATTTTCATAAGTTTCGAAGGCGAAGTATTCAACACGCCTAATGAATTTTTGCAAGACAGCTCGCGAGCACCCTCGTTCGAGGGTCTAAGATACTAATTTTTGAAAAGGTGGGGTAAATAATTTCGACTCCACCGTTCCAGGGGCC
>JBCCKK010000241.1:0-5456 GCA_039027395.1 Verrucomicrobiota bacterium
ATAAGCGGTGGTAAACGAAGCCTTCCATGCCCGGAAATCTCGATAAAGTGTCACGCCGGCTTCCTCGACAACGGAATCATCTCCTTCAAATGAAGCGTAAGGACGCAACTGCCAGTTTTCGTTCAACCGCCAAAATGCAGAGAGCGAGAGCAGACTACTCTCGGTGAAGGATAACCCTGGAATCGTATTCAAGTTCTCAAGATAGCGAAACCCGAGCTCGATTTCCAATGCTGCTGCAACTTGCCAGTCGATTGTTAAAGAATACTCATCAAATGTTTCATCAACCAGAGATTGAGCTGCGTAGAGTTCCACCTCAAGCCATGGAAAGGGATTGATCGTAAGTTCATTAAAAATGTGCGAATACAAATCATCCGTAAGAAGGCCAGCATCCGAAAAACTCGACGCTCCCGTGGCACTTGTTCCAGACGGGCGATCAAAATTGGCTTGAGCATATACAACCCAATCAATGAGATCGACTGTTCGCCCATCACGCTTGGTCTGCAACTTGTTGCGAATTCCGTGGCGAACCGCTCCGAGTTTGTTAATTGAATCCACTGAGTTATATGCCCCCCACGTTAATGGTTGAAGCCTGGTAGATGGGACGCGATTATCAAAGCCGCGAATGTCTCGGGACGTTTCGTTGGGCTTGGGAGTATAAGAAAGCGTGGCAAATGGCTCGGCGAGATGGCGCAATCCATCAATTCCCATATCGGGATTCTGGACATCTCTCCAGGTTTTACTCAATTTGAAAGAAACATCCATTCCGCCAGTAAACGCGTAGCGATACTTATCGGCATTCGGAGAAGCCCCAACATTATCACGACTATAAGCGGTTCCTCGTGCTCCAACAAATGGAGTGACATTCAGCCAGTTAAAATATTGTCGGGGATATAAGAACTGATGCCACATATCGTAGCGAATGGCCTCATAGGCATTATTTCCCGGGTTTAATTTACGAAACTCTTCGTCAAACTGCTGATTGAAATTTACAAAACCAAACCCACCTTCATAGGTGATTGGCGTGTTAAACATCTTCTGACGCTTAAATTCAAATGCAAATTCAGGTTCACGCTCGGTTACGTTGAACATATTATTCACCTGAATGTCAGCCAAGATGGAAGCCGTAAAATCCGTATCATAATAAAGGACCTCGAAAAGATTCGAGGCTTCCCGTTCTTCCTTAAACACCTTAGGAAAAAAGTCTTCCGTTATGAACTTATCACTCCAGACATTAATATCCGCCATCGTGTAGATATCATCCGCGGGTTGGAATCGATGTTTATATTCGAAACGATAGCGAGCATTTTCAGGCTCAAATGGGCGTTCCGCCGTTCCGGCTAGATTTTCCGTATCAAAATCATGAGTTACGAAAGACTGAAACTCTGCATGCTCCCCAGGCCGTGGATTAAACTCAAAATCAATTCCACCCCCGCCTCCGCGCTTCAAGCGATAACTTCCATGAGCTGTTACCGTCCAGCGTGAATCGAGTGCTGTCGTGTAAGAGCCAATAGCAAAATACCCCCAGCGCGTATACGATCCCGTTGTAAAATCAAATGCATCGGTTTCCCCATCGAGTGGTATAGCAACGTAAGGCACCCAAAAAATCGGAACGGATCCCAGATAAACACCGACATTTTTGAAGACTGCGCGATCATCTAAGTAGATTTCCATCGTGCTCGCCCTGAGTGAATATGATGGATTCTCACGATTCTCCGTTGTGAGGCCTGCATTTTTAAAGACGTAGTATCCTTCCTCGGGGGTTTCCACATCTTCGGAAAACGCGTAGATCCGTTCCATTGCGGATCTAAAGTCTTCTGACTGAACTTTATTACTATCCAATTGGTACGTCAGAAATTCTCCGCGATAGATCATGTTTTCCGCGTAAATCCGAACATTACCACGAGCTGACACCTCCCGTTTTTCCTGATCAAACGTCACTTGGTCCGCATAGATAATGTCTTCGCCATAACGAACAATAACGTTACCTTCAGCGTAGGCAATTCCTTCGCGATAACTATTAGAACCGTCCGAGGTAATCTGTACAGGAATGTTTGCAGTGCGGGTAGGAAGCTGTCCCCAGACTGCAGTAGCTGCCATTAGAAAGGCAATCACTGTGATGATACTTCGTTTCAAAATCAAAAGTCTTCTAGCAGGCCAAATTCATCTCTGCCAACCCCAAATCTGCCAAAGACGATTATTAGAGCGGATTATATACGCTTAGAGAAGTAAAAAGTCGCGATTTTCTGAGCTTATTTCTTCGACCGTAAACTCCCGATTTTAACGGCTCCAGTCCAGCATACGCTCGATCGGCAATCGAGCCTTTTTCATGAGCTCGGGATCCATCTGAATCTGTGGCTCCATGTTTTCCAGGGCGGAAATGATCTTTTCCATGGTATTCATCTTCATGTAACGACAATCCGCACAGGCACAATGATCGGTCGGCCCAGGAATAAACGTTTTCTCGGGCACCTCTCGTTCCAGACGGTGTAACATTCCCGACTCCGTTACAATGATAAAGGTATCCGCCTCATGATCCCGGCAAAAATGGACCATCTTTTCGGTGGAACAGACCTCATCTGCGAGAAGCCTTACAGGTCGCGTACACTCTGGGTGGGCAACAATCGGGGCTTCTGGATTTTGCCGGCGCAGTTCTTGAATACTTTGATGAGTAAATTCAATATGCACATAACAGTTTCCTTCCCAAAGTCGCATTGGACGACCCGTTCTTTCTTGAACCCATTCTCCTAAGTTTTGATCGGGAACGAACAAAATCTTTTTATCTTCAGGAATTCTCTCCACGATGCGCACCGCATTACCCGAAGTGCAAATAACATCACTCAAGGCCTTTACTCCAGCCGAACAATTAATATAGGCAACCACGTAGTAGCCGGGGTTTTCATCCAAAAACGCCTTCAGCTTTTCCGGAGGGCAAGAATCTGAAAGAGAACACCCAGCATCGAGATCTGGAAGCAGGACAGGTTTTCCGGGATTCACGATTTTAGCAGTCTCCGCCATGAAATGAACCCCACAAAATAAAATCGTATCGGCATCTGCTTCCTTAGCCCGATACGCCAACCCTAACGAATCACCTACGTAATCCGCAATCTCCTGGATGTCCGCAGTTTGGTAATTGTGAACAAGGATTAGCGCGTTGCGCTTTTCTTTCAACTCGAGAAGTCGTTCACGTAAATCTGTTTCAACAACAGCCATAGTATCAATATATCTCAGCTACGGACGAAAGAAACCCCTTTCCAGATAAATAGCAAAATCAGGACCATCGAAATTGAAATTGCCGAATCTGCCACATTAAATGTGGGCCAGCGCATAAACCCCAGATTCACATCTACGAAGTCCACCACATAGCCATGCCGGAACCGATCAATGAGATTTCCTATGGCACCACCGGCAACCATCCCAGCGATAATGTTAACCCCCTTCATCTCCCAACAAAGAGACCGAGCCCACCATACCGCAAGTCCCAGGATTAATACGACCAAGCACCCCATTAAGACATTGTTTCCTTGGAACATCCCAAAAGCCACTCCGTCATTCCGAACATAGGTCCAGTTAAGAAAATTCGGAATCACTTCAATGGAACGTCCCAACCAAAAGTCGCGGACAATCCATAACTTCGTCCATTGATCCGCAATCAGGATAATGCCTACGATTGCCCAAAAGAACCCATATGGATAACGACGCTCGCCCACGCTAAGCCACCACGGCCTCTGTACAACGTTGGCACAGCTCTGGATGGTTTTTGTCAGCCCCTAATGCGTCTTGGGGAAAATAGCCCCAGCATCGCGGACATTTTTTGAAACCTATACGTTCTGCAGGGACAACCTCGATTTCCTTTGCGTCCTCAGAAAATCGAACCAAAGAAACGATAAACAACTCGGCAAGTTCTGCTTCGGCAATACCGCAGTCTCTCCTAGAAGGAAGTGTGACAACCGCCTCTAAACTCTTCCCAATTTTCTTATCACGACGTAACACTTCCAACTTCTCATTAACCTCGCGACGTAGCTCAAGGCATTGGGTCCAGTTTTCTCCAAATGATTGAGGCAATTCGACGGTCTTTGGCTCAGGAAATGCGCTCAAATGAACAGACGGTCGTATCAATTTACCCTCTGCGTCACTTCCGTCTTCTTCTTGAGCCGCTGCGTACTGCCACACCTCCTCGCAGGTAAACGGCATGATGGGAGCAAGTAGCAAGCACAGCGTTTCTAAAATCTCGTGCATTACCGTCTGGGTCGCCCGCCTTCGTAGAGAGTCCTTAACATCGCAATACATTCGATCTTTGGTAGCATCCACATATAGCGCAGAAAGATCCACCGCACAGAATCGATTAATCAAATGATAGACCTGGTGAAACTCATACGTCTCATACGCATTGCGAACTTGACGAATCAACTCCTGAACGTCGCAGAAAATCGCCAGATCTACACCGGTGAGATCCTCTGGAGAAACCGAGTCTTTCTCGGGGTCAAAATCCTTTAAGTTCGCTAAAAGAATCCGGAAACTATTACGGATAGAACGATACGTATCAGAGACTCGTTTAAAAATCTCCTCAGAAAATGGAACGTCATTTCGATAATCCTCGTGCGACACCCAGAGACGTAAAATATCTGCTCCGTATTTCTCAACGAAAGAAATCAAATCGGTTGGCTTTTCATACGTATTCGATTTAGACAATTTTTTACCGTCTAAATCAACAACGAATCCGTTAGTCAAAACCGCTCTGAAAGGTGCTTCCCCATTTGTCGCAACGGAGGTGGAAAGCGAAGACTGGAACCACCCACGGTGTTGATCACTCCCCTCCAAATACAAATCTGCAGGAAAGGTAAGCCGACGCCGAGTCACCGCTTCATGACTCGATCCCGAATCAATCCAAACATCCAGCGTATCCGATCCCTTTTTCCAAGAACCCTTAAGCCCCAGTTGCGCAGCCAGTTCCTCATCAGAAGCCCGGAACCACAGATTGGTCCCCTCCTTTTCGACGAGATCTGCAAAGTTGCGAATCACATCCGCTTCCAAGAGAGCTTCGCCCTGGTCATTGAAAAAGGCAGGGATGGGAATTCCCCAAGTCCGCTGACGAGAAATACACCAATCCGGACGGCTCTCAACCGCACCTCGAATTCGATTCTCGCCCCACTCGGGAATCCACTTCACCTTACTAATTGCATCCAAGGCATCCTGACGGAAATCATCAACTCGGATAAACCACTGCGTTACTGATCGAAAGACAATCGGTGTCTTAGAACGCCAACAATGCGGATAGCTATGAAGGTAGTCCTCTCGAGCTAACAGAATTCCTTTAGCCTCGAGATCTTCGGCAATAACTTTGTTTGCCTTAAAAACATTAAGTCCGACCCAGTCATCGACTCCACACTCCTCTGTTAATGCCCCCGAGTCATCCACGGGCGATAAGACCTCTAAACCTACGCGTTGTCCGAGAACAT
>JBCCKK010000242.1:0-5402 GCA_039027395.1 Verrucomicrobiota bacterium
CAGTATGCCAGTGAGAACCAAGGCTGGGGCTACCGTAGTCTAACGGATTGGCTGCTGCGAGATGGATGCCGGGATAACCACAAGCGGGTCTACCGCGTCTATGCCTAAGAAGGCTTGCAATTGAGAAAGAGGAAGCGACGAGTGAAGTTACGGTATCGAGGCAGCAAACTCGATCAACCCTCTAAACTCAATGAACTCTGGACGATGGACTTCGTGAGTGATCAGCTCAGTGATGGCCGGGTATTCCGGATGCTGGTGGTAATGGACGTTTATAGCCGTGAGTGCCTGGCACTGGAGGCTGATACCTCTATTGGTGGTCAACGGGTTGCTTGGGTGCTGGATCGGCTCAAAGAGCAGCGTGGATTACCTCAAGTCATTGGAACCGACAACGGGCCGGAGTTCCGCAGTCGGCACATGGATCAGTGGTCTTACGCCAATTGAGTTAAGTTGCACTTCACCAAGCCGGGCACCCCCACCCAGAACGCCTTCATCGAAAGTCTTAACTCCCAGATCAGAAAGAAATTGCTCAATATCCAATGGTTTGAGAGTCTGGGGGCGGGATCTGGCCGAAAAGTGGCGGGCGATTTACAACACGATCAAGCGTCATGGATCGCTCAATAAAACGACCCCAGCAGAGTTTGCAGCCCATGCCCGACTCCGGTCGGCTACGCCTCCCTGCGTCGGACATGGCATTAACGAGAAAGAAAATCAACTGGTTGTACTAACCTAGTAAAGACTACGACTTAAGGGGCAGAGCCAGTGCTACTGTCGAACTCGTAGCCAACCAGTTGCAAAATAATTCCAAAAGAGCCCAAAACCGTTTTTATAAAGCCTGAATGGGTCAACGGTAGCACTATTAAATAAAAATAATGTAAGACTAATGATTAAATGGGTCTCGATTAAAATCATTGGGTACAGAAAAGGCAAAAGTCCCCTATGGTCTTTAAAATCAATCCTGTTGTTTTAGGACTTTAATTTCACCGTTTCGAGTCTCTTGCAAGATTTTGGGATAACGACTATTGATCGAGTTATCCATACTGAGCCATGAGTCGTGCGATGTATACGTAAGGAACCACGATTTCTCTACGCAGGGAATTACAGCCTCTATTCCATATTCCAGCTACCAACAATTTAGCTTATTTTTATGATTCCATGCGGCTAAGTGCGGATAGATCCCCGAAATATCTATGTTTTTATTTATTTTAGTATCTTACGACTGAATTTAAATTAGCACCCAATGGGAAAATATTCAAACAGCTCCTTAGGTCCTTCGCAATGGTTTCTACCAGATATCGCTGAATTTTAATCTTGCCTTAACAAACTGGGTTCGAAACTACTCCCACACCTACCGCGGCACGTTGTGAGATTTTTTGATCTCCTTCTTAAGTGCAGCGATTGAGGCTCGCGCTTCGTTCGAAATTGAGAGAAACGCAGCATTACCTATTTTGTAGGAATAATCCCATACGTCGTTTCCCACTTTAATTCTCAAAGGCAAGCGTCGCTTGCTATCAATCCAAGCTTCCTTTTCAACCGCAATATGTTCAACGATTCCCTCAGGATCAGGCATCAACAGTTGACCTTTAAAATAGTGGGCTTGAGTACCGTTAATCGGTGCAAGACTAACAAAATGCTTAGCCTTCAGCCACGCAAACTCTACAAGATCTGGCGACTGAATCCAGTCGGGCAATTCCGTATGCCCTCTCAGTTGGGCTTTAACTGGGCTCTTACTTCCGGGCACACGCCCTTGAATTAGATAATCTTCGAATAACCAATGTTCCGCTTGTTTACCATTCAAAAATGTTACGATCACTCGTCTATTTTCACCACTTTTTGTAGAACTGATCGTTTTAATCCTAAATGGATTGGCCACCCCTTCCCCTGCTTCTTTATTTGAGTCTTTTGCTTGCTCCTTCGATGACGCATCTCCCGTATTGGTTACCCTGGTCTTAATCCACTGAGATCTGTCCGGCAAATCGAGCGAGGGAAGGACTGGTGCAATCGGATCTTTTTCGGGTTTCGCTTGTTGGACAAAACCAAGCGGAAGCAGAAAATAGATAACAGCTAATAACTTAATCAACCTATTCATAAACCGGCCATGCTTTTTGATACAAAATCTCTCCAGGGAAGCGATCGATCGCTATGTTTACCCAATACCGTCGTTCACTGTTCACAATGAAATCATCAACCTGACTAGCGCTCTCAGGAAATCTTCCCGTCTGAGCAATGACATCGAGAAAAACGTTCCAAGTTCTCGTATTTGAAACACTACTAACTGCCCGGACGATTGCTTCCAGTTCGTGCTTTAGAGCAGGATAGTCCCCTGAGGCACGCGATGATACTTCGCCGGTGTCAAAAAGATTACCCATAAAGCCTGTGACCAAATCGGCATTTGTTCGCAACGGATATTGATCCAAATAGTCTCGAAGATCCCTCGCGATTGTTGCCGCAGAAGAATTCGAAAGGGTGCTCGTAACCCCTAATACTCCCGGCTTTTCGATTCTCATTTTTTCTTCGAGGAGGGCTTCAATCACATCCACTTGAGCTGAATTAATATTTATTTTTCCTTGAGAAAGAGGGTTTTCATATTCAACCGATTCCATGGAAAACAGATCCAGAAGGGCGGCATCTGCGCTCTTTCCCGATCGAAAATCAAGAGTGCTCCAGTCATACCCCCGAAACACGTAACCTAAATCGGCCACCGATGTGAATGCCCGGTTCAAAATCAGCGGACGATCTCTTAAGCGATCTGGTCCAACTTTTGATGTGAACGCAGCTCCTAATCCAACCGTATCTGCATTTGCTGTTACGTTGATCGTCGGCATGATACCGAATCCATAATCACTGTCATACGGCCGAAGAACGCGATCTCTTCCTGTAAAAAAGGTATCTAACCCAAACTCATTAAACGCCCTTGCTCCCGCATTTTGAAACCTGCGGTCACTACTCCCAGTGCGGATATGGAAGCGAGGATTTCGTTGACCGCTTGCACTTGCCAACGGTGCAAACATCGCGCCATTCTGTTGCCCTTGGCCTCCCGCTCCGGGTGACGTGCTTCCCGAAGATGGATTTAGGACGACACCTAGATTAGGACTAATCGTCCTCTTCCTGGGTTCAATTTGAGACGTGGTTCCAAATGACCCATAATTGGGGCCATTTCTGATAATGGTCTCTCTGGGATCAATGATTTCACACCCAACTCGTTGGGTTCCAGGATGCCCGTAGTTAGGAAATTTAGGCAACGAATATCCAATCGGGTAATGATCCACCCGGGTTCCAGGATAAGGTTCATATTGTGCCACAGTATTAAAAGAGGCTCCGACATCGCGATGGTTTAGCTTCACTTCCTGATACGTCACCCAATCTCCTGATCGAGCATCTTGATACTGCAGAAAATAGATCACGTTGGTTTGCGTACCATTCGCATCAACAGTCGCACCATTATTTGTCTTCCACTTAGCTTGAGTCCTATTGCTGTAACTTGCCCCTAAAAATGCTTCTGCAGATGCTTTCGTCGGAAAATCTTGGTTGTAATAAGCTGTCATCAAATTCACATCTGGTTGAATTGGTGCACTCGATGTATACTCTTCACTAAACCCAACAAAGATTCCCACAAACTCTGCGGGGAGCGTCGTAGCAGGCAATTGCGCATTTGCCTGAGTAGGACCCGCATCCTCGTCTACGATATTGCAGTTCGGTGTCGCACCATCAAGCATCGCTTCTGTTAAGAACGTTGGGTCCTGAAACCCTCCAGGAACGGAACCGATATTAAACCGCAGCTGATACGGACTTGTGTCACCATAAACCGCGGGAAATGTATCCTTTTGAGTTATTTCAAATGTTCCGCCTATATTTGCAGACATTCGTATCGTATTAGATCCTAAGCCTCCAATAATCCTAAAATTCTGAGGCGTCCCGGCCGGACGAGCACTTGCATTTTGATGGGGATCCCATAGCTCGAAGGTTACCCATGCCCCGATATGTTTCCGATAATTTCCCGTAGCCTCATTATCGATAACCGTTGCATCTACATCGATAACCCTCTTTGGAGCATAAAGCCGGAGGTTTGTTTCACTTACACACGGCAGACTCTCCTGGCCACGTGCGAGGAGCGAAAAGGTTTCAAGATGAGCGGAACTCCCGTTGAACAGACGGATAATCGTAGGTAGATTATCTTCATCATACTGGTCAATAATATTTGCACCAATCATCAGCACATGATGCGCCTGTTGCCAGTAATCCGCATGTGTTCTCGTTAATCCTCCCAAATACCCTTTCAAAATTCCAGCGTTGAGAATTTCAAAAAAATTGGGTTCACGGGCCGATGTTGGAAATTGCGGATTGTCCCCTGCTGAAGCACCTGGGCGTGCCAGGTTATCGAGCGTGAATAGACGATAAGCATCAAATCCTGTGTCGATATTCGATGCTCCCACTCTCTGGTAAAATGCATCCCGATAAAGCCACCGCCGAGGATTCCCGGGAAAAGCTGAATCGGGAACGAGGCCAAAGCAGCGCTCGATCAGCCCCTGAACTTCCGAAAGCTCATCGCGATCATCCGGCGTGTCCACCGGAATTGGCTCCCCATAAGTCAATTTAACAAAAAGTGAGAATAGCTCGAGATGGTGTAATGGAAATGGACGAGCTAAAATAGGATCCCCTGCGGTGACGGATACAATCTGCCCTTCCCACGTTCGCACATCTTGATCGTTTTCGTATCTGGCATAAAGCGTGTTTCGGTTGTGCGGAATACGAAGCTGCGGTACAGATCCAAAAGAAGTGCTAAGTGCATCACTCCGATTCCAATCTCCCTGTTGACGATAGTTAAACTCCGGATCATCTGCTGTCGTTGCATTGGTCGACGGAACGGGATCTATCAAATCTGCCGGATCTAGGCTATCAGGTGACCAAGAAGGAGCAGTGTTGAAAATATTTCCAACCGTTAACTGGCTATCGACCTGTAAGGTCTGACTTTGCCTATCAAACCAATCTTGAAGATCGCGATGATTTATAAAACGAGCATCCCCCACGGGTGCTCTAAAATAGTTATTGGTAAAAATGGAGCTGGAATAACCGATTTTCTGTAACCATGACGTAAACCCGAGATATCCGCCGTAGGTGTTATAGCTACTAACTCTGCTCTCAGCATCTCTCCATTGAACCAGCGCTTCTGCCAATCCCCCATTAATTCCAGGCAGCCTACTTAAATCGAAGTATTGAGGAACTCCCGGATAATTGGGTGCATCTGTTACCTCCGATGCAGGAACCCCAAACGTGTTGGCATTCACAAATCCACCGACGTCATAGAGAACGTAGGCAAATCTCCCATGGGTAAACGCGACATCGTTCGGATCCGCCATCTCATTTACTGGAGCATTCTCACCAAACCCCTGCGACGACACCATCAC
>JBCCKK010000243.1:0-5357 GCA_039027395.1 Verrucomicrobiota bacterium
GAGAAACAAAACATCAGGACATTCTCTAGCAATATGTTCAAGTGCGTCCTCTCCATTCTCGGCCGTGCCACATATTTCGATACTTGGATGGCGTCCAAGCAACGCTTTCAAACTCAATTGAGCAATTGGCTCATCATCCACAAGCAGAACTTTTAACTTTTGCTGCTCTGCAACGCCATTAGGCATCACTTATTATATTCAAAAAAGCGGAAATGTCATGAATCCGTATCAACTGATTGTCAGTTTAGTTGGATTTCTTCTTTAATCCCAAATCGAGATCGCTAGCGTCCTGGCATGCATGGTGTTCGTTTTGATCTTCGCTATTGGGAAAACCCAGAACTTCTCTCGCTGAATCGCGTTCCAGCGCGGGCTACCCTCTATCCGTTTCCCGACATTCCTTCGGCTAAGTCTCTAGATCGCGAACGCTCACCTTGGTTTCAGCTGCTAAATGGAGATTGGAATTTTAAGTTTCATCAGTGCCCCGAACACGTGAAACCTTCAGACCTCGCTCAAAAAACAAATCGGTCTAAATGGGATCAAATTGCCGTTCCGGGAAATTGGACGATGCAAGGTTACGGTGCTCCTCATTACACAAACGTCCAAATGCCATTCAAAGATGAGCCTCCCTTTGTTCCTGAAGACAATCCAACAGGGATTTACACCAAAGAAGTGATAATTCCAAAACGGTGGAAAAAGCGTAGGACGGTTATTCATTTCGGAGGCGCCGAAAGTGTATTATCTCTTTACGTTAACGGACAGTTTGTCGGAATGGGGAAAGACTGCCGACTTCCTTCCGAGTTTGATATCACCCAATTTGTCAACGCGGGAGAAAAGAATCTCATTGCCGCTGTGGTAGTAAAATGGTCCGATGCCACCTTCATCGAAGACCAAGACCAATGGTGGATGGCGGGTCTGCATCGTGAGGTTTACCTCTACTCCACAGACAACACTTACATCTCAGATGTGTTCGCTAAAGGCTCTTTGGAGAACAACTACCGCGACGGGCGGTTAAATGTAACCGTTAAAATCGGGTTTCCACGGACAACTGAGGAAGGTTGGCGTGTCGATGCTCAATTATATACACCCGAAAACAAACCCATTTTCAAAAGCGTTCTATCTAAGGGCGTTTTTGTAGGTAATCCATTTTCATGGCCTCGTCTTCAGGTCGAATTCGATGAACGTATTAAGCGTCCTATACTCTGGTCTGCAGAAGAACCCAATCTTTACAAGCTCGTTGTGACTTTACGAAGTCCCAAAGGTAAACTCGTCGAATCTACATCAACACGTATCGGATTTCGCTCCATTGAGGTGCGCGATCGAAATCTATTAGTCAATGGAAAGCGAGTGCTCATTCATGGAGTAAATCGTCACGATCACGATGACACCAAAGGCAAAGCCTTGGATCGAGAGACCATGGAGCTCGATATCGTGACCATGAAACAGTTTAACATTAACGCACTTCGCTGCGCCCACTACCCGAACGATCCCCACCTACTTGACCTCTGTGATGAGATCGGTCTTTACGTCATTGATGAAGCGAATCTAGAAGCTCACGCCTACTATTACCAATTTGCTAGAGATCCTCGTTACGCCACCGCGTTCCTCGAACGAGCAACCCGAATGGTCGAACGCGACAAGAATCACGCTTCCGTGGTCATTTGGTCTCTCGGCAACGAAACGGCCTACGCTCAAAACCACGATGCGATGGCAGGATGGATTCGCGGCTACGATCCTAGCCGCCCACTTTTCTGTGAGCCTGCAATTTGGATCCAAGGATTGGGAGAAGCCCAGCAACCTTGGAATGGAAAATCATTCAATTCAGGATATCGGGCCACCGACATTATTGGTCCGATGTATACCCATCTTGAACTACTTAAGAGATGGGCTACTGAACCTGACCATCCAGATCAAACTCGACCCTTAATTCTATGTGAATATTCACATGCTATGGGAAATAGTAATGGTGGATTAGTCGACTATTACAAACTTTTTGAATCCCTTCCAGGCCTCCAAGGAGGGTTCATTTGGGAATGGATTGATCATGGAATCAAGCAGACCTCTCAGAACGGAGAGATCTACTGGGCGTATGGTGGAGACTTCGGAGACGAACCTAACGATGCTAACTTTGTTTGCGATGGACTCGTTTGGCCAGATCGCACACCTCACCCCGGCATCTATGAGCTTAAAAAGCTGGCACAACCTATCGGTATAAAACTTAAAAAAGGAAAAGAGTTTAAGATTCAAATCACCAACAAGAGCAGCTTCCGAAACTCAAACTGGCTCAAAGGTTCCTGGGAACTACTTATCGATGGTAAAACACAAGCAAAGGGGTCACTTCCCGCTCTTTCAATTGCTCCTGAAGAATCAAAAACCGTCCCCTGGGCGCGCCCCACTAAGACTTTTGAGGGCTCTGAAGCTTCTCTACTGATCCGTTTTCACACGAAATCCGATATACGCTGGACAAAAGCGGGTCATCTAGTCGCTTGGGAACAGCTCCCTCTTCCCAAAGACTTTCTAAAGGCCCGATCTTCGATTTCGAAGACTGAGATGCTTCCACTCTTTGAAATCAAAAGTTCGGGAAAATCCTCATTCTTAGCGCGTTCGGGAGGGTTAACGCTTTGTGTTGAAGATTCAACACATGTTTCTATCAAACGAGGCGCTCAAACCATGCTCCTACAAGCTCCCGACCTCAACGTATGGAGAGCCCCTACCGATAATGACGGGGTCAAACTCTGGACGGGACAAGATGAAAAACCCCTTGGTAAATGGAAAGCGCTCGGTCTAGACCAGGTAAGATCAAAATTGATTGAATCGCACCTCAAAGAAGATTCCAAATCCGGCCCGACCTGGACATGTCGATTTAAAGCTTCAGGACGAAATCGTTGGACTGATTTTCAGTGGCGTTACGCACTCTCTTTAACCGGCCCTGACCGAATCAGACTACGAGCTGAGATACAATGTGGCAAAGGTATCGAAGATATCCCGAGAGCAGGTCTCATCCTCAAATGGGCTCCCGTTTTTAAGAAGCTCGAATGGCTTGGATTAGGGCCCCGGGAGAACTACCCTGATCGAAAAACCGCATGTTGGCGGGCACTTCATCAAAGCACGGTTGCAGATCAATACGTTCCTTACATCATGCCTCAGGAACATGGCCTTAAGTGCGAAACATCATGGATGAGTCTCGCATCGCGCTCATCTTCCATCAAGATAGCCAGCCGCAAACCTTTTTCATTTTCGGCCAGCCATTTCCATCCAATGGACTTGACCCAAGCGTTTCACACGTATGATCTGAAACCGAGGGAAGAAACATTTGTTTGTATTGATGCCGCTCATCGAGGAGTTGGAACAGGAAGCTGTGGACCCGATACGTTTGAACACTATCGCATCACGGCTAACCGTTTCCAACTAGACCTCGAACTCCAGTTTAATTAACGGCCTATTCCTTTTCGAGACGCAGGGTCACAACTTGGTAGGGCTTGAAGTTAATTTGGTTTTTCGTGTTTAAGGGCATCTTCTCGGTTTCCGAAAGATTACTCAGGTGTAGTTTCCAACCCGGGACTACGCTAACCTGCATACTTCCTCGGCGCCCTGCTACCTCCTGAAACCTCAAAGACCATCCGCCTTTTTCTGAAGGCTTGGCCCAGCAGGGAATTAATGTGTCTCCACCCGAGATCGATTGAATGATCGAAGGCATCGCGTTTCCTTTGTAAAAGACAGGATCCGTAAAGAGCGTGTCGGCTAATGATGCGGGCTGACGTTCCCTCGGTAATTCCATATCGTATCGCCCCAGGGCTAATCGAATCTGATGTTTTCCTAAGTCACTGCAGGAGGGTAGATTCTTAAGTCGTGTGAGATGCGGAGGCCACGCCCGACCGTGCCCTCCCGCCCCGTCCATACCGGTAACTCGTGGGCTACGAACCAGACTTACTCCGACTTCACCATTGCGGACGCATGCGCCATATTTCGATTCTGAAATAACAAAGAGCCCTTCCCGCTCTCCTTCATCAAACACCGCCAAATATCGACTAAAGGGAACCTCCCACATCGCCTCTGCTGCCATACTGTCTGGAACTTGGGAGCGGAGCACACTACCAAACGGGATTCCGAAGCGAGCATTCGTTGCCGCATATTCAGTGGGGAGGTAGAACTTGAGAAGTGTCTGCTCCTCTTGCCAATCCAGATCGATTTCGACATGGACGAGCGGACTTCCCGCCTCCAACAAAAACCGCACCGTTGCCTGACTCTGCTTTCCAATCGATCTTACTACTTCATATCCAGCAGAATGGTCTCCCTTGCGGATTTCCTTGATCTCAGCCTTCTCCTTACAGATGTTTCCCAAAGACAAAACATGACGATCAATATCCCAAGGCTCAAAATTCGCAGCTCGGTCTGGATACAACACAAACTGACCTAGCGGCCGTTGCAGAGGAACGGATACATTTTCCCATGTCAGCCGATCAATCCATCCATTACGATTTATCCGAAATTCAGTTACTCCATTGGATGCTACTTTCCCATTCAACGAAACAGCTGTCGGTGATTCCAATGCAGCCTCTTTAATCGATGTCCCCGATAGAGCGGGTAACTTGGTGTAAATAGGGCGCTTTTTGCCAGGAACTTTAAGCCAACGTATTACGTCAACCCCATGAGGATTGAACCAGCAGTCTAAGGACCTAGCAGACTTCCCATGGCTAAGTACCTCGTCTACTTTCTTGCGCTGCTCTTTCGCCAAGCTTTCAAGTTCGGGAACGCCTTCAAGGTAAACATCCCATACTGAGCTTCCTGGGATGTAGTCGTGAAACTGTGAAAAAACAAGACGTTTCCAAGAATGCTCCAAGTCCCAGCGTTTCCCCGTTAGAATAGAAGCCGCTTCGGCAAGTTGAAGCGCTCGCTCCAAATCTCGGAACGCATGCTTGAGGTTGCTGTGCGTGGTAAAGGTCCCACGATGGTATTCTAAATAGCATTCCCCTTGATGAACTGGTAGTTGATCTGAAACTTCGGATAGGCGTTCAAAGAATGCTTCCGGATGATCCCATGAAATCTTCGGCATTCCGGGTAATTGATTAAGTCGCTTAGCTCTCTCTAGCATTTCATCTGTCACCCCACCCCCTCCGTCTCCGTAACCCGTTGGTAAGAGATACTCGGGGTGAATCGCCGCTTGCTGATTCGCATGCATAGGTGCTTTCACATTATCTACCGTCACGTGGGTCACATATCCCGATTCTTGAGTGACATGGGCTAGCACTTCCGAACCATCATTTCCCTTCCAGATAAAACTACTGTGCGGAAAACGATTGATGGCATTCCATGTCATTTTAGTTGTAAAGAAGTAGTCCACGCCCGTCTGCTGCATGATC
>JBCCKK010000244.1:0-5342 GCA_039027395.1 Verrucomicrobiota bacterium
CAGCGAGATTCGAGTATTCTGCAGCAGTTGAGCTTGGTGGATCGACTAAATTTTACAATTGCGATTGCAAACAGGCTTTTAGCAAAACCCGAATATGCACAACAGAGCGTTAGGTTAGCAAGTGCCGAGCTTAATCAAAATAACGAGCATCGCCTCATAAAAACTGTGTTTTTGGATATCTGGTTCGTCGCTTCCAAACAGGAAGTCGAAGCGCTGGAAGCACGCACTGATCTCCTTGGTGAAAAATTTGCGAGATACTCTCAGATTCGGTCTGAATGGTCACCTAAGGATGCTCAATACTTCAGAAGAATCTGTATTATTCATGCCGCTAGGTTTGCCCAATGGAGAAAGATGGTCTATGGAGTCGTGAAACGGAAAGGCTTTTCGATGTGGTCGCGGGCGACGTGATGGATAGTGAGGAAGCAGCTTATTCGATCATTGATGTGATCGCACTCAATCCAAGTGAGGCGGGTCTGTCCTTTATTAAATCCTGTCTAAGCCAGCAACCCAATACTCGCTTGAAACGCCGTTTGATTGAGACGTTAAGGGTGTACAAGGATGGTGAAGTTTTGGAACTGTTGAGGACTCTCGAAGCCAACTCCCCCAAGGAAGAACTTGCTCTGATTCGAGCACAAATAGCGGCAATTGCTGCCCTCAGCTCAAATCAGTGACATACAGACAAGGTAAGAGTAGGGGGATTTTCCATGTTCAATTTCATTTTCTAGGTATATGACTTTAGCGTGATGATATTTCTGAGACCACTCTTAGGTTCAACAATTCATCGAACCAAGAAAAACGAATCCTGAGAAAGAATTGGTAAATAACCTTTAAGATAGTTTGAGGTTATATTCTTGGATGAAAATACAGAGTCTAGAACGTAGGAGCTGCTGAGAGTGGATTCGTGGTCGCTCCTTGTCCGGTGAAGGTTCCTGTTGTCGAGCCGTTTCCACCGGAGCCTGTGTAGTTGGGAATATTGGTGAAGACTTGAGCTGCAGCGGGGCCTCCAACGTTGACGGTCACCCCATTGGCAATTTCAACCGTGTTGGCAGCGATTTGTTTGAGTGAGTTACCAGCAAGCGTTGTATTGCCAACAAATTCGACCTTACCTGCGGCACCCGTTCCTCCATAAAGCTGAATCAAGCTATCAGCTGTCATCACGGTGTTTCCGATCGTCAATACGCCTGAATTACCGATGGCTCCTACTTTGATTTGGTCCGCCATCAGGCTCGTGGTGTTGCCAATGGTGATGTCTCCATTATCGTTTCGAACGAGGATTTGACCGTCAGTGGATCCGGTGTCTGCAGAGATCGAAGAACCGTCTTCCATGATGATGTCGCCCGTGCCTGAATTGACAACTTGAACAACTCCACCGCCTGCGGCAGCACTTTGTAGGATTGCTTGCAGTTGGGAAGAGTCGTTGATTTGGATTCCTTGGGTTGCATTAACGAAGACCGTAGGAGTTTCGGATGTGTTGAGGCCGCTGTCGGAAGCGGTAACGGTAGCTCCTGCGCCTCCAGGATTTCCGATGATGACTTGACCGGAGTTGTTACTGATATTTGTCGTTGTGAAGTTCGTCGTTGTGTTTCCAAGTGAGAGTGACGCAACCGAGCTTCCATCTTTGATAGTGATATCGCCAGAGCCACCGTTCTGCAATGAGACTCTGGCCGGACCGTCAATCAGTGTATTGCTTTGAATCGTCCCGCCATCAATAATGATACCGCTGTTTGAGTTAACTTGGATGTTGGCTTCCGAGTCCGAAGTTGTATTGAGTACCGATCCCGGGTTCATATCGAGAGTTCGAGTCGTGATATTGATATCTGCCATATTGTCGCCTTGAGCGATCGCCGATGCGCTGGCATCGAAGGTCACTGTGCCGGGGGCCGATATGGAGAGTCCTCCCATATTAGTTCCTGTGGTTCCGGAGCTTACAACGCCACTGACTCCATTAATGTTGATGTCATTTCCTGAACTCAAAGTGACCTGTGTATTGTTTAATCCGTTTGCTACAACATTCGCACCAGTGCCGAAGGCTGTTCCCAGGTTGATATCGCTACCTGAAGAGATGGTAATGAACCCTGATTGTCCTGCTGATGAGGAATTAATGGTGGCTCCGTCGTCGATATTCACGTTTCCTCCCGCCGCATTAATACTTACAAACGAGTCATCGTTTCCGAAGGCTGTAACGGCGTTATCGATATTGGTCTGGTTTCCGCTGATACGAATCTCCGAACGCCCGCCGGCCGCAGTGCTGCTAATTATGTTTCCCATTGTATCGAAAATGCCGTCGGTGGAGATTTGGAGAAAGCTATTCGGGATTACCGGGACCTGAGCAAAATTACTCGTTAAGGTTACGTCGGTTCCCGAGAAATTAAATTGTAGTTCTGGAGTCGTTTGATCGAAGTTGGTTGCATTCAGATTAAAGTTTCCTCCGCCCATCGTATTTGCGAAAGCGAACTCAAAGGAAGTTGCTGATCCTAGCCCGATAGGAAGGATGGGGTTAACCATGGAAGCAAGCCTGAGTTCCCGAGTATTAAGGCCCGTTAATCCAGTTAAATCAATCTGTCCTTGGCTGTTGATGGCTAACTCGTTGGCATTTATCGAACCATTTAAAGTTAGCGGATTTCCACTTCCTGAGAAAATACTGAGCCTTTGGGCAAAAATGTCGGAATTTGCATCCATTATTAAGTCGCCGCTAGCGACAAGATTTAAATTATTAATTCGGTTTAAGGGACCGGTACCAAAGTCGGCATTCATCAAATCGATATCACCATTACGAGCGTAGAAAATTAATTCGTTATCGAGGCCTCCAAATTGTGCGTTCATGATGTTGATCCCACCATTTTCGGAAACAATGAAGACACCTTCAGGAAGTCCGAAACCACTGTTGGCCCCATAGAAGCCAGAGACGTTAACATCATTAAACCCAATCAGGGCGAGGGTTTCTGGTTGGGCCGATCCGAATGGTGTATTGATGGATCCTTGGGTTACTTCTGGATTTCCCACTAAATTAAGAGTTTCGAACTTGAAGATTGAGACGTCGGTTTCGGACGGGGAAGCGGGACCTCCTTGACCATCCGACACGATTTGGTCTATGGGTTGAACCCCATTAAAGAATGCAAAGTCGGCGAGGGGTTGATTGCCGCCACCACGTAAAATAGAGCCTTGGATGGATTGCCCGTTTGTATCCAACTGAGGAGGAGCTCCTTGGATACGCGTGTTTGCACCAATCGTGAAGGTGCCTTGGGCGATTTTTGGAGGTTGGAAGAAATTGGGTCCTCCCGCATTTTGAACGTTGTTTCTGAAATCAATTTTGCGTTTAGGGTCCAAGCTACCCTCGGGAACTAGGCGGTTGCCGACTGTAGCGAGGCCGGTAGGAGAGAGTTCTCCGTTCTGGATTTTGCGGTCTTGTTCCTCGATTGTTTCAACAATTTTGGGGTCGGTAAGGATGGTGTTCCCGGCATCGTCGCGGGTCACTTGGATGTTATTATTCGGCCCGGTTTGTTGATTATTAGAATCTTCTTCTGTAAAGCCATTTACTAGATTAGAGGTGTTGACTAAGCGCTTGGTGTTTACATCGACCGGCTGAGGAAGGCGATTGGCATTGGGGTTGAGAATGATCATTTGGCCCGGTTTGATGAGCATGGATTCGCCTAAGCGATCATTCAGATAGACACGCATGGTTCCTTCGAGGACGATAAGTTTGCTGAATCCTTTTTTGTTACCCCCTTGGATCTGAAAACCTCCGTTGCCCGGACCTTGTGGTGTATTGCCGGCAACTTGCTGGTTGTTGGTTCCTCGATTGCGGCGGCGATTGTTACTGCTACTGGGTTGTTCGTTTTCGTTTTGAGCCGTGGCGGTGGCTGGGGGATTTGAATTGTCTTCGCCTTGGGTTTGTTGTCCTTGCGGCTGCTGTGGCACTTGGATTCCAGCATTTTGCAATGCACTGCGGACGTCGTTAGGGAGTCCGGGACGAACGAGACCGCGGTTTGCGGCTTCTTGGACGAGCTGCAGGGTTTGTTGCATCATCTGTTGAAAGGCAGGGGAGTTGGATGGCAGTTCGCTGCCGATTTGGACATTACTTCCTTGTCCGACGAAAGTTTTGAACTGGCCCGGATTGACATTCTCTTGGCGACCATTGACATTAAAGGTGATGTTTCCGTGCCCTCCGAACACGCCTGTTTGGCCTCCTTGGGTCGTCGTTCCAATAACGGTGCCTCGAGCGGCGACAATCCCCTGCGGCGTTGTGATTTTATAATCGACTTGCTTGCCATCGAATGTTCCTAGAGCGGAAAGAACGGATCCCTTTTTGAGTTCGTAGCTGACTTTAGGGCGAGCTCCCGGGGTGATATCGAGTTCTTTCACACGAAGGGTGCTTCCAGGGGTGATTTTTGTTGCGATACCCGGAACCGGAGAAAGTGTTGCTGTGGAGTCGCGCTGCGTGAATAAGAAGCTTCCAACCGGTACTTGTTCGCCCGGAGTGAGTGGAACCGATTGAGTCTGACCTGGGCGCATGATGCGAACGTTGCCATTGACGCCTGCAACTCGGACAGAACCCGGAGTGGCCGATGTGTTAGCTGCCGGTGCCCATTGGGTGGAGTCTTGAGCGATCGCAGAAGAGGAGGTCTGGACGGCAGGACGTGAGGAGGCGACTTGAGGCTGTGTTCCGGGTCGGTAGACTGTGTTATCGACGTAAACTCCGAGGCCCTGACGGCGAAGGTCCTCATCGGCTTCAGGGGTTGCGGGAAGAGGCTTTCCGCTTTTCAGGGTGACTTCGCCACCTGGATTCGCTTCCAGCATCACGGTGGTGCCAGTAATAGCGGCTGTGACGGACTGAGTGGAAATCTTTGCGCCGCCTGCTCCTTTGGGGACTTTGAGAAGCATGGTTCCTTTTCCGAGTTCCATGTTTCGGGTGCCTTCAGTGAACGTGAAGTAGCTGTTGGATCCGATGCGGGCCAGGGTGTTATCGCTAAATTTGAGCTCGGCTCGGGACTTTTTACCTGTGGCAAGAATCATATCATCACGCATTACATCGTTGATCTCAGCGTCGCGTCGCTGTTGGGCTCCATCAATGAGATCCACTTTGTTTACGACTCGTGTGACTTGGGCCTCTTTCAGGAAAGCGGCGGATAGGGGTTCCTGAAAAAAGGTGGCTATAGCCAGGGTCAATATTGAACCAATATTTAAATTTGTCATGCTCAATTTTTTCATAACATTATTACCTTCAAGGGTTTGCAACATTTATACTCTGCTGTCCATGCAACAAGTACATTGTAGATTAGACCGGAATTCAGTGGTCTCGTTCAATAAATCTTAGGATTTCTTAAGTTTTGAATCGATCACAG
>JBCCKK010000245.1:0-5338 GCA_039027395.1 Verrucomicrobiota bacterium
CGGTAAGGTCGTTGTAGGACTCGTTCCTGGAGCTGCTGCAATCGTTGAGCCAGAAACCAACTTAAAAATCGAGCGACTCAATGTTGAGAAAAAAGGCGAAAAAGTAGCCAAGCGAGAAGTTCAGTTGGATATTGATAATAGTAAAGGAGCTGCAGTTTCTTTTCTTAAAGAGCTTGATGGAGTCTCCGACTTCCAGATTCGAACACCCCAAGGTATTGCTGCTGCCCGAGGGACAGCTTGGCGGTCTAGTGGGGGCGGAAGCATTCAAGTTTTAAATGGGAATGTCACTTTTAATTCGGGAACGGGGCAAAGTATCACGGTGCCCGCTGGATTTTCGCTGGGTGGAGGTGACGGAACAGTTACGCAGCTTTCCCAAGCAGAACTAGATGCACTTGTTTCAGCGATCAATTCAACTCCAGGCTTTAGTGCGACGTTTGATGCAACAACAGGATCGTTTACCCTTGGAACTCCTCTAGGAGACTTCACTGAGATTTTAGAAGAGGTAAATCCAGAGGAAGATCCTCCAGACCCAGATCCAAATCCAGATAACGATGAGGATGACGATGAAAATCCTCCTCAGCCAGATCCTCCTGCCGACAATGATGATGACGATCCTTATTCATCACCACCAGCTATATAAGACTTCTAGTTAGATCTTCTAATCCATGAGATTAGGCCCTGAAATTGTAGGTCTTATAGTGTTTGCAAGCCTGACCGTAACTTGGTCAGGCTTTTCCCAGTCTGGCTATGTCTTCAAAGCGAATGACCAAATTCGAATGACGGTTTTTCAAGAGGAGGACATGACCACGGAGGCTCGGATCTCCAAATCAGGCCATGTGGTATTTCCTCTCTTAGGCTCGATTCTTTTAGAGGGTAAGACGGTCGAGTCTGCAGTTCGTGAGTTAACTCAAAAGTTGGATGCGGATTATATCATCAATCCGCAGGTGACACTAACCGTTCTCGAATATGCTAAGGAACGGATCACCATTCTCGGCCAAGTGGAAAATGCGGGAGCTATTGAGATTCCTGATGAGGGGCGTTTGGACGTCCTGGGGGCGATTGCTATGGCAGGAGGGTACACTAAGATCGCAGACCCCGGAAGAGTGACACTCAGGCGCAATGTGAACGGAGAAGACAAGGTCTACCGAATCAATGCTAAAAAGCTGGCTAAGGACAAAAACGCCAAACCGTTTTATGTCAAAGCCGATGATGTCATCACCGTCGGTGAAAGCATTTTCTGAGTAGCCGCTCAACATTTGTGCCTTTTGCGCTTTTTCGCGGCCATTCCTGATGTTCTTCATTTCCAGGGTTGCGCCCTACAGCGCTTTGCGCGAGATTTAGTTCTCAAAGATCATGAAAGAGGACCTCGCTTTTGATATCGATATCCGTTTGCTCTTTAATTTGGTTCTAGAGCGTATTTGGCTACTCATTGTTTCCTTGGTTCTTTTTGTAGCCTTGGGGATTGCTTACATCGTGGTGTCTCCAAAGCTGTACAAAGCTACAGCGTTGATTGAAGTTCCCGTTGAGGCTGCGAATGTGGTGGCTATCGAGGATGTCGCCAATCAAGATTTTCGCAGCTTAGAAGTTTTAAGAACGATTGAGCAAAGTCTACTTCGGCGCTCGCTCTTTAAACAAGTCATGGAGCGAAAGGAGATCTTCGAGGATGATCGATTATTGGTGGGGTTGGGTCTCGCACCCGAGGACGTTACCACCTCTTTGTTATCTAAAATGTTGGCATCTTGGACGGATGTGTCCTTGCGCCGAGGAACTCGCTTGATTGAGGTTTCTGTGGAGCACCGGGATCCCGAGATGGCGGCGGTTTTAAGCAATGCCATCGTCAGTGCCTACGTGAATGAAAAAATTGGATCTCGTTCGGGATCTTCGCAGACTGCATTCAGTTTCCTTTATGATGAAGCTCAACGGGTGCGGGCGAAATTACAGCAATCGGAAGATGCTCTTCAGGATTTTCAACGAGCGGTGGACATACGAGAAAAAATCGAAACTCAAGAAGACGAAGTTAATCTCCTGGAACAACGCTATCGCGATAAGCATCCGAAGTTAATCCAAGCTCGGAGTTTGCTTTCAAACTTTCAGGCGGACTTTCAACGGGAGTTGCTCAAAGTTTCCAGCCAGTTAAAGGAGAAAGAATTTTGGAAACAAAAAGCGGAGTCATTTGAAGAACTTAGTGGAGAGGATCGGATGGCCGCAGAGCTGAAACTGATGGAAGCTCAGTTCAATGTGTTAACGCGAGAAGTTGAAGCAGACCGGGTGCTTTATGACTCGATTGTAACTCGCATGAAGGAGACAGACGTAACACGAGGTATCAAAAGCAATCCGATTGAAGTTGTCGATGAAGCCCAAGTTCCTGCTTTGCCTAGTAAACCTCAGAAATTTTTGATTTTGGCTCTTTCTGCTTTCTTGGGAGGAAGTTGTGGCTTGGGGATTATTTTCTTTCTACATCTTCTAGATAATACGATTAAGACCGTAGACGATGCGGAAGAGATCATCGGCCTTCCTGTCTTAGGTGCTGTGCCCGATGATAACCGCATCCCTGATGTCGATTGGATGAAGAAAGAGGGGAAACGAATTCTGGCAAGATTAAAGGAGTCAGCAAATAAGGAAGAGGGTGGAGCGGAGACTTCTTCTTTGAAAAAGAAGAAGTCAGACGGAAAGATGCGGAAAATCGAGCCGTTAGTATTACTGTCTGATAGCGGTAGCCATACTTCAGAAGCGATCCGCAGCTTACGGGCATCCGTAAAGCTCTTAGGGCCTGAGGAGGAACGCAAGACGTTCATGGTTACCAGTGCGGTGCCGGGGGAAGGTAAGAGTTTCGTGGCATCTAACCTGGCCTTGTCCTTTGCTCAGGAAGGGCGAAATACACTTTTGATTGATGCGGACTTGAGGCGTCCGATGGTCGATAAAATTTTTGCGATTCCCTTTGCTAACAAAATGAGTGGAATCGTTGGCTTCTTAGCCGGGCAAGGGGACTTTGAAAGCGCACTTTATGACCCGCATGTGGAGTGTCTTAGACTCTTACCTGTTGGAAAAATGGCGCCGAACCCAGCCGAGTTGCTTGCGGGTCCGACCTTTGAAGCGTTATTAAAAAAAGCTAGCGAGACTTATGACCGTGTCATTGTCGACAGTGCACCTGTGAACTCAGTTTCGGACTCGCTGATTGTTGCACCGCTGATTCAGTCGATCATCTTAGTAGCACATGCCAGTAAAACTCCAAAAAACGCGATTCTTCGGGCTAAGGAACAACTGGGTAAGGCTAAGAAAATACCTGTGGGCTTAGTGCTCAACCGTTTGCCGAGTAAGTCAGGTCTGAATTCAGACCCCTACTATTATTATTATGCCGCAGGTGATGGCTATGGCCGAGCCTATGGAGAGCGTTGATCGATCTCTGTTTTGCTGATTTTAGCTATTAAAAACAACACCATCTCTAGTTCAAAGAATCAGAGATGGTGTTCTAGGTTCGAATTGCGTTGAGGTTATTGGGCGCTCCAAGAGAACTTCTCCCAAGCACCAATTGAGTTCCGGTTACACTTCATATCGAACTGGCCATTTTCGGAGGAAACAAATTTTCCATTACTCCCTTTGAGTGCGAATTTTCCAGATCCCAGATCGACCCAGGTAAATTGCTCCCAACCACCGATGCTATTCCGGTTGCAACGCATGGGTTGGGTTCCATTTTCGGAGGACATAAATTTATTGTTGTTGCCACGAAACGCTACTTTTCGGTTGCCTCGGTCGATCACTCGGAATTTACGATTTCCATTAATGGTGGTGACATTGCACCGCAATTTCGTATTCCCTTGCAGATTGACAAATCTGTTGTTGCTTCCCTTGATCGCAATATCAAGCCCAATCGGTAGTCGGTCGATCTTTACAATCGACATAATCGTGCTCGCAGTAAACGACCACGTCTTGGCTCCGTTGCTGGAGCTGATGCCAGCACCGACAATCGCGCCGGAGCTATTGAATGTTTGGCGGGTAACGACTTTAGCATTGTTAAACACGATGTTGATATTCCGAAAAACGGTTCGACTTTTCTTTTGAGGTTTATCCCAAGAGTCGGCAGCGACCCAAACTAGCATGTAGAAGTCTTTATTACTTTTTTGGAGCAGGAGCGTTTTTACTGCATCCGTATTACCTGTAATCGAATAGTTAAGATTTCCCGGAGTAAATGAAGGCTTACTCCAGCTTTTGCTAGAGGTATTCCAAGAGCGCTCTTTGAATAGACTAACCAAGTTTTTCCAAGCCGTGAAAAAAGGCTTTGGGGTTTTGTTAGTATTAGCCCGAACAATTCCCCAACTATGATTAAAGTTGTTAGTATCGGTTCCCAAGTCCATCAGTTGATGCAGATATGTTCTACCAATGCCTCGTCGGTATTGATCGGCAAGAATACGAAGATTGTAGTGCATTTGAGTCAATTCATTGACAGCGACCGTATTATTGTTGTTTGAGTTTACTTGGTTCCAAGAATTGTGCCCAGATTCGGTTGTAAATACCTTCGAGTTGGGAAGTGAGGTCTTGTTTAATCCGCTTTTGGTAGCAGAGATACCTGTGCCGACTTCATTTTTATCAGGGCGCCCCTGTCCGGTGTACCAGTGCCATGCAATCAAGTCACTTTTGACAAATCCGAGATCATCGGCCAATGCATAGTTGGATACCGGAGGGGTGGTGACAGGTATGTTTTTAGTCGCATTATCAGCTTTAAGGGCGTTATACATTTGGTTTTGATAGTTGCGAGCTTCTGCCCAAAGATTGGTGTTGGGATTACCGTCATAGTTATTAGGCCAGAAGAGATCGGGTTCGTTGGGCCCGCTGATAAATCGGATGTAAGATAACCCTTTTTTTGCTGCACCCACTACTTGGTTTCCTGGCTTGTTCTGATTTTCCCAGGGGCCCCAGAGAAAGAGGCCCACCGCTCCAACTTCATTGTAGAGTGATTGATATCGATTCCGATATTTTGCGTCGTTATTTACGTTTTTGAGATTGTCTCGATAGTGCCAGAGTCCCAATTCTTTAAAACGGTTCTTCACCTGAGACCAGTTGTTGTCGTAAACCGTTCGATCAAGTTTGATATTGATTCCCATGGAATTGACAAAGTCATCGGATCGTTTGGCTGTAACGGTGGCAGCACGCGATGTGGATGCTATGAGAGCTAAAACGAGTAGGTAGAGGAGTAATACGTGTCTTCCTAACGAGATGGATATGTATGAGTTCATGTCTATTTTTTCCTTCATCGATGTTTTAATAGTTAATAATTACAATTGAGACTTTTAAGGCATTTGGCACCCGTGGGAAAAGCGGTTAGTTTCGGAAACGTTTCCGA
>JBCCKK010000246.1:0-5291 GCA_039027395.1 Verrucomicrobiota bacterium
AACGTGCTAGGCGATCAAATTCGACGGTAAGAGTATCCTTCTATTTGGAGGGAATTCGAACGCGCTTGGCCCTTGTTGTAATACTCATTTGAAATTGAGACTACTTGGAATTTCCCAATCCGCCTGGCTCGCTCCAAGGCTGTTTACCAAGTTCATTTTCAGGGGTTTTCGTAGTTTTTCTTGGTTTTTAAGCGGATAGTTAAAAATATAGAAGTTGCCATTTTCTAAGTTTTTTAGGAATTTTCAGGTATTTTGGATGCTAAATTTTGATCGCGAATTAATTTTTCATAAATTATTTATAATAAGTTACTTATAATACTTAAATCAATCTGATGTGTTTTGTTTAATCGGTGAATGAGCTTAGATTTGTATGTACAATGTAAAAAGATATTGCCAAAGTGATGTAAGTGTTTTACGCTAATTCAATGAAGGTTTTCAAGAACCCAGTTCGATTTGAGAGTCGAGGGTTTAGTCTAATCGAGGTCACTTTGTCTCTAGGAATTGTCTCATTTGCACTGATCTCACTTATTGGATTGTTTGTTGTTGGCATCGATGCAAGTCAAGAGTCGGAATTCGATTTAGACGGGGCCCACATGATGGAAACTATTTTGTCATCTGTTCGCTCTGATCCTACTCGGACCACTGTTTTCCCAGACATTGTAAATACCCAAACCAGCGCCGTTTCCATCTCTGAGATGGACGGTGTCTATCTAGGAGAGAGTGGAAGTTTAGTCTCCGATGCAAGCGATGCAGCATACCGCCTTACCTATACCATTGACATGCCAGCCAGCAATGAAGCCACTCCTGTTAAGATTCACGCTCGTATCACGTGGCCACCAATGGCTTTACCATCAATTGCTCGAGGCAGTTATGAAACAGTAACCTATGTTCGAACACAATAACCTCACAAACTCTACCCGTGGGTTTTCGCTCGTCGAAATTTTGGCTACGGTGACAGTTTTAAGTATTATCATCACATTAATGGGGTCGATGATCGGGATGGTGACTGAAACCGTAACGAGCGGAGCAGCCCGAACCAATAATTTTGCTCAAGCACGCACTGCGTTGAATACAATATCTCGGGATATTCAAAGTGCGGTTTTTCGGAGAGACCTGCCTATTTTTAAAGACAGTTCGGCCCAGGCTGACTTTATTTTTTATACTCAGAATCAGGCAACTACATCGACTGGAGGGATCAGCAATAGGAAGCTTTCTCTTGTTCGTTATGGTTTAGATTTTACGAATGGCTCTAGTTACTTGGATCGAGGTTTGCAAAGATATTCTTTGGGATTGGACTATCAGGCAGCTGTTGGTTTCGGAAACACAGCATCCGTAAGTTTTAGTCTAAATCAACTTAATCCGGATGTGATTGGACCAGGTGTCATCGCTTGTGAACTTCAACTGGTCCAACAAGGTGGGGATATTGTAGGGCTTGATAATAATGGGTCTCCCATTTTTGATTTTTCAGATTCGGATCGATTGACAAATTGTCGAACGATTATTGTCAACATGGCTGTGGTGGACGAGACAAGTCTAAGACAGCTTGGGCAATCCGGAGTGGATACGTTGATTGGTCGACTGATTGCAACTAACGGAACATCATCGTCAGAAAGTTATCGAGAGTCCTGGCAAACACTTCTTGATAGTCCTGCTTTGTTAGGCGGATTGCCGATGGAAAACAAAGGAGGCCTTCGTCTCTATGAGCGGCGTATCACACTCCCATTTACCCTGTAGAATTTGCCGAGGCGCCTTGCGTCGCTCTCGAAATCGAGGGGTGGCCTTAATTATCACTTTGGTGCTGATTACGTTAGTCTCCGTATTACTCGTCGGATTTATTTCTTTCACCAAGGGAGACCGTCTTTCGAGTCGGTTCTATAGCCGCTCGTTAGCCATCGATAGTTTAGGCAAAGGAGCGTTAGAGGCAGTTGTTGGGGAGTTGCGCCAAGAAGTGATCGATGGTTCTCAGTCGGATTCATTTACGAATCCAACTGTCTCCGTGTTTCTTCCAGTAGTTGATTCGCGAACAGGACGCTGGGATCGCTACAAAATGAGTCCGACGGAGTTCATTTCAGCAACAGAACAAGCAGCTGACGACCAAGCCGAGCTCAACAATCAACCTCTTCCGTTTGCCAATCTGGTTCGGCGGAGTAGTCGTGCTTCGTATTATCAAAATGCATGGCAGTTTAATCCGACTGTCGAGAGCTTCGCCGATCTGACTCTGGCTTCAGCACCTGTGTCTTATGGGTTCTTAGAAGAATTGTTAGCGTCGGATGTGAGTACCTTGGACCCAGCTTTGAACGGTGCATTTATCTCCCAGAATCGATGGAACAAGCCAGAGCTGATTTATAATGAGAATGTTAATTTAGAGACGGTTTTAACTGCTCCCGATTGGGTTTACGTGACACGAGGAGGAACCGAAGTCTTCAGTAACACAACTTCGGATGCCCAACGTGCTTCGGATGACACATTTGCGAATTCAAGTTATGTCTTGGGCCGGTTTGCCTATACGATTTATAATGTAGGGGGGTTATTGGATGCGTCGATTGCTGGGAATGCTTTGACGGCAGCTGAAAATTCGGAACGCTCGCGAAGCCATCAAGCGGTGCTGACTGAGGTACCTGGATTATCATCAAGTTCAGCGCAAAACTTAATTTCTTGGAGAACTAGTGCAAGTAGCACCTGGCTTTCAGAGCCGACCAACGACTTTCTTGAAACGCGCCCCGGTGATCAGACGTTTATTGGGAGGCAAGATCTGATCGAACGGGCAACCCAGCTCAACTTTCAACAAGCCCTTCCATTTTTGACTTTGCATAGTCGGTTTCTTAATGCTCCTTCTTGGATGCCTGACGAAGATATTAATGGATTTGAATACCTGTCGGATGCGGACACGTCTTCAGCAGTCAATCGAAGTGTTTTGACCGTTCGCAATGCGTCAGGAGCTCCAATCATTTCACGCAGATTTCCTCTAAATCGGCTTTCCTTGTTGGAAACGCTAGATCGTTCTAACCCTGATCCGGCTGTCGTTACCCTGATATCTAACTATTTTGGACTTACTGTTGATAGCGGCACCCAAGAGTGGACGTATTCGGGAAGTCGCATCTTAACTCTCCAGGAAGTAATTGCCGAGGGAAGAGAGCCTAATTTTTTTGAATTGCTGAAAACTGGCATCCTATCGGGCTCTCTGGGAGTCGGAGTGCCTCAGGGAGATAGCCCTTCAAGCGTGTATACATACGATTATGCAAATGCAGATAACGATAGTGCCCACGATGAACACATCATCCGCATTGGGGCTGCAATTATAGATCAATATGATGCGGATAGTTATCCAACAACGATTAACTTTGTAAGTGGTTCCGTGGGCCCAAATGAGTTCTATGGCGTTGAAAGCCTCCCTTATATGACGAAATTGTTTTTTAATGCCTATCGATTTGACCCGTTTGATCCGACGCCGTATCCGAACGGATCAACACCCACTTGGAATATGGGGACTAATGCTGGGTTTGCTGGACAGTTTTTGGGGCAAATTCCTTGGTTGTCTTCACAACCCAATTTCTTTGCAGCTATGATGGGAGTCTTACTGCAACCTGAGCTTTGGAATCCTCATGAGGTCGTAAATTCTGGAGGCGTTGGCCCATCTGATCTCAGAATAATCATGGAACGCGGGTCGGTATTTCAGGCTCGCATATCGGGTGCGGGGACTTCTGAGTTGTTTGGAGTGGGTATCGTTGGGATGGCTCAAATGGCATTTGATGACGACGAAACGATGAGTTCAAACAATTCAGCGGTAACGTTTCCTAACGATTATGAACTTCCGGAATTACTTGTTAGGAGATCGGGTGTGACCTCGCCTAATTCTAGAAATTTACCCAATCACCCAGACCGTTCCTCTGAACCAAGTTTCAGCTCAGGTCGTTCAGACGTTGGCACCCCAGCGGGCATTCTTGTGAGTTATCATGAGCAATTTCCGTTTCCACAAAGTGATTATAGTTCGGGTGACGGGCCTCATTGGGTTGGCCCGAATCCAAATTTGAACCCATTTGGGGTAAAACTACAATGGAGAGATCCTCTCACAAATACTTGGCGAACATACAGTCATTGGAGAAATATTGAGCCTGATCCGGTGAATGGTCAAAATCCTTGGGGAACTCAGCCTAATGCATCAACATGGCCCATAATCAGCGACACGGTTAATTGGCGCTACGATCCTTACATTCTGTGGTTTGCTCCGGATGGAAGGACAAATCGTTTTGGACTAGCTTCTACCTTTTCCGGTAGCGTAGGTCCTAATCGGTCTTTAGCAAATTCTCCGGGAAAATCGGAATCGAACTTTAATTTGACGCCGAGAAATCGCATGGCTGGCTTTAACTTTGCGGGATCAGGAAGTAATGCCGCCTTGGGAACCCTGGCGTACAATGAATCAGGAAGCTCCACGTATTATTCTGATCGCGATGGTATTGTGCGTCCCGCCGACGGAACCTACGCGACAAATGGCAGCAGTGCCGGCCACCCATTATACGTACAAACTCCTAATAATGGGAGTACGACAAAAACTTCGGTTAACACGGAATCGCGCCCCGTCATACTTAATCGCCCGTTTCGATCTGTTTCTGAACTTTCGTACGCGTTCCGAGATATGCCGTTCAAGACACTCGACTTCACCTCGTCCGTTAGTGGAGACCTGGGGTTGTTAGACTTGTTTACTGTCGACGATGCTTCGGTTGTTGCTGGGAAGATTAGTCTTAACTCAGCACGTAAAGAAGTTTTAGAAGCAATTATCAACGGGACAAAAATTGATCCATTTAGTTCGGGCACAACCTCCGTTCTTGATAACTCTTCGACCGATCGGTTGGCGCAAGCCATCGTAGATCAGGTGTCTGATCAAACGGCTACGGATGGGGGGCCTTTGCTAAATCGAAGCGAAATCGTTACGACGCTAGCATCTCAGCTCACAACAATCGCTGGAGCCAACACAAATCTTAATGCGCTAAAGCATCAGAGGTCGACCATGATTCAGGCACTCTCAGAAATTGGCGAGACTCGGACTTGGAATCTCATGGTCGATCTGATTGCTCAGTCGGGAAATATTTCCTCTGCTAGTGGGTCGGATATGGGAGATTTTCGAATAACTGGAGAGAAGCGATATTGGTTACATGTTTCGATTGATCGGTTTACAGGCGAGATTATCGACAGTGTGATTGAAAGAGTTTATGAATAAATTCTACATGTTGGCTGGGCTATGTTTAGTTCCGCTTGGTGGGTTCTCTGAAGATCAGTCCATACCTAAGGCCCCC
>JBCCKK010000247.1:0-5270 GCA_039027395.1 Verrucomicrobiota bacterium
AGCCGTCACATCCAAAAAAACCGCAACCACTGATGACGCAGTGTTCAGCTATTTTGTTGGCGGCTGGGAGTAGCCGGCGACTGGGGTTTGATAAAATTTTAACGCCCCTGGCAGGAAAGCCCGCGTTTCTCTATGCACTCAAGGTATTAGTTGCTAGCGATGCAATCCATGAGCTTGTTGTAGTAACGCGGGAAGACTTGATTGTCGAACTTGAGTCTTTAATCGAAAAGGAGAAGCCATCGATTCCCTTCAAAGTGATTGCTGGGGGTAAGGAGCGTCAGGACTCAGTCTATGCTGGGTTGCAAGAGGCGGATAATGTTTCCGAGATGGTTCTGATTCACGATGCGGCTCGTCCCCTTATTTCTGACGATTTAATTCACAAGGTTTTGGAGGTCGCCTGTAAAACGGGTGCAGCGATTTGTGGGCGCCCTGCAGCTGATACGCTCAAACAGACTCAAGACCAAGCAACAATTCAGGAAACGCTAGATCGGTCCAAAATTTGGCAAGTGGAGACGCCGCAGGTTTTTAAACGTGAATTAGCCCTCGAGGCCTATCGAAATGTCATTGAAAACGATAGGGCGATTACCGATGACGCGTCAGCAGTGGAGGCTCTAGGACACGTCGTATCTCTCGTGGAATCGACCGACCTCAATCTTAAAATTACTCGTTCCGCAGATTGGGAGATTCTCAAAGTTTGGATGGGAAATGCGCAGGGGAAATCGCTACGGAATGATCTCCATAAAGTAAATAATAGCTTAATGCCATTAACAGGTTTTCTCCCATTTTTAGAAAAGTATCGGGACAATGATCAGAAATTCCGAAAATATATTTCTCAGATCCAAAGTGGGAGCCGTGAGGCAATCGAAGCTATACAACGTGCACAAGTGGCTGCCCGCGAACTTTTTCCGGATTAAGTTGTGAGGGGTGGACTGATTCGTTAGACGTGCAACCTTATGGGTTGACTTTCGTCTGAAGTATTATGTAATGAGCGACTTAAGGGGAGAATAAATGAAAGCTGAAATCGAAAAAGCACTCAACCTTGCCAATATGCTCCTAGGGATAGGAATACTACTCTTAATCGTTCCGATTGGGTTTGGCATTATTACTTACATGACCGCTTCTGGGCAGTCGCCATTTCAAGCGATGAATTCCATCGGATGGATCTGTCTGATTATCGTTTCTCTGGTGCCATTAGGCCTAGCAACGTTCATCGGTGGATTGACTTGGATGACTTATCTTCGCAAGAAGCTAAGGTCGGAAGAGATCGCCGAAGACGCCCTTCCAGATACTCCTGAGAATAGCTAGGCTATTCTCATTTGTTTTTTAGCCTTTTCCATTGTGTCGAATATTTAGAAAATATTCGACACTGTCTACTAGTGCCAGCCAGCTAGCATCAATCACATTATCGGACACGCCGACTGTACCCCAGTCAGTCTCGCCATCACTGGACTCAATTAAAACTCGGATACGAGAGGCCGAACCCGTAGAAGAGTTGACGATTCGGACTTTATAATCAGAAAGTCTCATTTCCCCAATCTCAGGATACTTCTGCTGAAGAGCCAGGCGCAGCGTATTGTCGAGAGCATTAACCGGCCCATCGCCATTCGATACGTTATGAATGATTTCGCCGTCGATTCGTATTTTAACGGTAGCCTCACAGTTGGTAAATCCGTGAACGTTGTTTTTGCGCATGGAGACGTGATATTCTTCGAGGTCGAACCACGCTTGGTATTGTTCTAGTTCGCGCTTCAAAAGAAGTTCAAAGGTCGCGTCGGCGGCTTCGAATTCATAACCGTCATTTTCTAAAGACTTAATTCGATCCAGCATGCGACGAGCCTCTGGAGACTTATTGTGAATATCGACTCCCATCTCCTTGGCTTTTAGCATGATGTTACTGCGGCTCGATTGCTCTCCTACTAAAATCCTTCGAAAGTTCCCAACGAGGGATGGGTCGATGTGTTCGTAGCTTGTGCTCGACTTCGTAACAGCATTGGCATGCATGCCTCCTTTATGAGCAAACGACGCTTGACCGACAAAGGGAGCGCGAATGTCGTGGTTTTGATTAGCGATTTCATCGACAAACCGGGACACCTCGCTGAGTTGAGATAAGCGTCCTTCAGGAAGAACGGTGTGGTCGGTTTTTAGCTCTAGGATTGGGATTACGGTCGTCAGGTTGCAGTTTCCGGTGCGTTCACCATAGCCATTGACCGTTCCTTGGACTTGGCTTGCGCCGGCTTGGATCGAGGCAAGAGCATTTGCAACTCCAACACCTGAATCATTGTGCGTGTGAATTCCCACCCGACAAGACACCGCCTCGATAGCGGCCTCCGTGGCTTCCCTGATTTCCTCGGGAAGGCGGCCTCCATTTGTGTCACAGAGCACCACGTAGTCAGCTCCTGCGTCGGCGGCCGCTTTGAGGCACGACAATGTGTATTCAGGATTTTCCCTATAACCATCAAAGAAATGTTCTGCATCGTAAAGCACCTCACGACTATGTTTTTTGAAGAACGCCGTGGTATCCGATAGCATCTTCAGATTCTCATCGAGGGTTGTTCGGAGAACATCGGTTACTTGGAAGTGGGATGATTTGCCGACAAAAGTAATGACAGGGGCTTCCGAGTCCAAAAGTGCTTTCATTTGATCGTCTTCGTCGACGTTTGCCCCGGGTTTACGGGTGCTACCAAAGGCTGCGATTTTGCAATTGCCCCAGTTCATTCTGGCTGCCTGTTGAAAAAACTCGATGTCCTTAGAATTTGAGCCGGGGAATCCCCCTTCAATATAGTGCATACCGAAGTCCGCGATTCTCTCTGCGATACGTAATTTGTCAGAGGCTGAAAAGTTAATGCCCTCTGCTTGGGACCCATCTCTCAGGGTGGTGTCGTATAATGTGACCTCGTGATTCATAAATTATGCGTTAAGTTAGTCCTAGAGCTTTTAAAAATCAACGATTGTGATTTAATGGTTGGCTCGATGAAATATCGCACGTTTCTAATCTTTGGTGCCCCGGGCTCGGGGAAAGGAACTCAGGGTAAAATTATTGGGATGATTCCAGGCTTTTGTCACTTGGCCTGTGGGGATGTATTTCGCTCGTTGGATATCAGCTCAGGGCTCGGTCAGTCCTTTATGCAATACTCGAGTAAAGGGGAACTAGTTCCGGATGATGTCACGATTAGTCTTTGGAAAGAGCACATGCAAAAGATGCAGGCGCTGGGACGATTTAAACCAGAGATTGACCACCTTGTCTTGGATGGAATCCCCCGAAATGCCCATCAGGCCGAAATGTTGAGCGATGAGTTGGATGTGAAGAAAATTTTTTACCTGCGTTGCCCAGATATTAACACTCTCGTTCATCGGATGAAGCGTAGGGCGCTTAAAGATAATCGTCTCGACGATGCAAATGAGTCCATCATTCGTCAGCGTCTGGAGACTTATGAAAAAGAGTCTAAATCTGTACTCGATTTTTATGGCGAAGATCTTTGTATTCGCCTGGATGCCACGCAGTTTCCTTACGAAGTTCTCCGAGATATCCTTCTGGAAATGAATACACGATAATCGTTGGTTGTTTCTTATGCGTATCGTTTACCTGGGAACCGGAGAAATCGGTTTGCCGACCCTCGATTGGATTGGTAGTCGTAAGGAGCTTGATTTAGTTGCGGTGATCACTCAGCCCGACCGACCGGCAGGGCGAGGGAAGAAGATGCAAGGGGCGCCCGTCAAGCTTTGGGCAGAAGCTAGGAATATCGATATCTATCAACCGCAGTCGGTGAACAAATGCGAAACGATGGAGGCTTTTGAAGCTTTAAACGTGGATTTAGCAGTCGTTTTTGCGTTTGGCCAAATCTTAAAACAGCCAATTCTCGATTGGCCTAAGTTCGGTTGTATTAACCTCCATGCATCATTATTACCCAGGCATCGTGGTGCGAGTTGTATCCAAGCTGCGTTGTTACAAGGTGATACCGAGACGGGAATAACGGTGATCCAAATGGACAAAGGATTAGACACAGGAGATATCCTGGGATCCCAAGCATTAACGATTTCGGATCAAGATACTGCATCGAGTTTGCACGACCGGCTGGCCCAATTGGCACCCTCGGTTCTTTCAAATGTGTGTTTGTCGATTGCTGAAGAAACCATTGCTCCGATAGGTCAGGACAATGATTTGGCAACTTATGCCCCTAAAATTAGTAAGCAGCAGGGTGAAATCGATTGGTCGCAAAATGCAATCGAATTAGAACGACAAGTTCGAGCATTTTACTCTTGGCCGGGAAATTTTACGTATTACAAGGACCAGAAGGGACAAGTCCGTCGGATTAAATGCTTTCCCCCGGTTCAAGTTGGTGAGGCCGCAACTAGCACCCCATCGAAGTCGGGTATGGTAGATCGAATTGAGGATGGAGTTCTCTGGGTCTCTTGTGGTTCAGGAACGTTAGGTCTAGCCCTGCTTCAGCCTGAAAATGCAAAAAAAATGGATATTGATGCGTTTGCTAGGGGATATCACCTCAGGCCAGGAGATTTACTTGGAAACCACTCGGATTGATCTATTCAAGAGGTAGATCGATGAAGACTGGGTAATGGTCACTGGCCAGGCCGGGTTCATCTCCTCCATAGACTTCGGATCGTTTCGCGGCCCCTTGTGCCATTACCTGAGCGGTGACTTCTTTGAGTTTCCAGCCGGAAGAAAGGAAGATGTAGTCAAACGTTCCATCGGGCCAAGGCTCTCCCTCTTTAGCAGGAAGTGTGATTCGTTTTTCAGTGGATGAGAGAAGAAATGTGTGATGGAACCCAAGGCGTTCCATGGCTTCGAACGCTTTTTCGTCTGAGAATTCACTAGAGAAGAAATCAGCGTTAAAATCTCCAACGACAACGATTTTATCGCGATATGGATCAAGACCGACCCGGTCAAGATCCTTGCTCAGTTGATCGATGGCTTTGTCGCGCTTCTTGATATTTCGTTCTCGGTCCTTGGGGTTTTCTGCGCCGTAATTGCTCTTTAGGTGACCGTTGTAAATCGTAATGTCATGGTCTCCGATTTTGAATCTTGCTGCCAGCCAGCCGCGGGTTGGACGATTTTTTCCTCTGAAGACACCGAAGTCGATCTCCCAAATCGCTTCCCAAGGGTAACGAGAAAGGAGGCCTAGTTCTTGTCGGACCTTGTCATCGAGATTGGACTCAATGTTTTCCTGATAAAACAATGACGACGCGAGGTGAGAAAACTGAGGTGGATTAAGATTTCGATTCAATAAGCGCAAGGCTTTCAGATTTCGGGTTTC
>JBCCKK010000248.1:0-5238 GCA_039027395.1 Verrucomicrobiota bacterium
CCGGGCCTAATACCGTCAAAATTGTTAATACCGCCTCAAAAAACCCGAGAAGTGAAGGGTTGCCTGTTTATACAAACGTGGAAGATCTCCCTCCTGGTGAACAAGTCGTCAGCTTTTTTCTCCCACTCCAATATCTGTCTGCCCAACAGGCGTTACCTGTGCTCCAGGGAACCATCGCCCAAAATCCCTATGCAAGCATCACCCCCGTAGAAAATGCACAGGCCATTGTAATTACAGAAAACACTTCTGTGATTCGGCAGGCTGTTAAATTGAAGGCCCTCATTGACGTTCCGCCTGCGCGACTCTCCCGAGAATTTGTTCAGCTCACCCGCGCAGATGCTGAGGACGTTGCAGAGGCCATCAATGAAATCATCAATAAGCGCACTCAAAATAACAACCGCTCCGGAAACCGGGGAAATCAGCAAAGAAATCAGGGGGGAGGTAATAACCCATCGAACGCTGCAACAAACACAGGCAATTCCGCCACCGAAGTAAGCCAGTTAACCGATGATGTCCAATTGTTGCCTGACCCTCGAACCAACCGAATCCTCGTTATCAGCCCACCCAACAGTTTTCCGTTTGTTCGTGAACTCATTTTGGATTTCGATTCAGCTGTCGATTTCGAAAAGCCTGTTATTCGCAATCTCAAATATGTAAAAGCCGGAGAAATTCTTCCCGTTTTAGGTGATATGTTAGCCCAAGGTGATGAAGAAGCCGAAGTCAACGAAGGTAATAGTCGGAACACCGGAAACACCGGTGGCGGTGGTGGAGGCGGTGGCGGGTCGATCGCTCGTAATGATCAACTCTCTGATGCAGGGCTGGAATCTAGTCCTCAGTCTTTGGTTGTTGGCAAAACCCGAATCGTTGCTGATCGCCGAAACAATTCAATACTCATTCTCGGTCCTCCAGAGAGTGTCAACAAAGCGGTCGCAATTCTCGGAGAACTCGACATCCCCGCTCGACAGATCTTCCTTTCGACCGTCATTGGTCAGCTAACATTGACGGACGACACGCAATTTGGCGTGGACATCTTGCAAAAGTTTGAAAGGTCTGGAGATTTTGGAGTCGCCACTCAGTCCACCAATACCGTAGCTAACGGTGGAACATTAGTAGACCCCACGACACTAACGACTACGGCGGCCTTTCCAGCAGCGTCTGCCGGACTCACTTTGTATGGAACGTTTAAAGATACGCTCGAAGGGTTTGTTCGCGCATTAAAGACCACGGGGAATTTTAAAATCCTATCTCGCCCCACTGTTTTCGCAGCAAACAATAAGAGAGCTGTAATCCTTTCAGGAAGTCGCGTCCCGATTCCGTCGGATAGCCTTTCCACCCTTGATAACACGAATAATACTAACACCTCAGTAACGACTACCGTAACGTTTGAAGATGTTTTCCTCCAACTTGAGGTAATCCCACTTATTAATTCAGACAACGAGGTCACACTGACAATCGCACAAACCAATGATAGCATCTCAGGCACGTCCAACATCGGCGGTAACGACATCCCTATCATCAGCACTCAGCAAGTCCAAACAGATATTACCGTAAAAAATCGAAGCACAATCGTTCTCGGAGGATTAGTCGAAGACAGCGCTCAAGACACCATAAGCGGCATTCCGATCCTCTCAGATATTCCACTTCTTGGAAACCTCTTCAAAACAACTAATCGTAGCCGGCCTCGAACCGAGCTCGTGATTTTAGTCCAACCCAATATCGTTAACTCCCTGGGAGAACTTCCTTCGGCAAGTCAGCGGGAAATTGATCGAAGCTTTGTCGGGGATGACGCTCAAGACTACGCTGAAAAAGAAGGTATCAGCCAAACCGAATTAGAGTCCACCTACCGCCTGCATCGATTCAAAAACCCAAAGAAAAATTCCGACAAGAACGAAACTGATCGTTCATCAAATTCCTCTGGAAACCCTCAACTCCCCCCCCAAGTCTACAACACAAACACACAGTTTGAGCCTCGCCGCGCAACCGTTGTCTTCCCTGCTGAACCGATCATGGACTTTGATCCCGCCCAGATTCCCTTGCAGACCGAAGAGAATGGCTCGTCCACCTCGGAAAATCAGCCTTAACAGTCACCATCCCTTATTATGTCACTGCTTCAAGAATTGATCGCCGCCGCTGAAAAGAGCGGCTGCCGTGATCTTGCAGCCTTCCGACAAACGATCGAACAAGGATTAAAACAGCAAAGTGCCTTCATCGACACAGTCCTTGATAAGGATTTGGTTGAAGAATCTGAGTTTCTTTATCATATCAGTGAGTTTCTGGGCTACAGCTGGTGGAACGAGCCCAGTGTCGCACTTGAAAGAGGAGAGTTGGCCAATTTCCCAGCATCCGTCGCTCTACGTTATCGAATTCTCCCGATTCATCAGGAAGATGGTGTTTGGCATCTACTGACCTACACCCCATTTTCCCTAACCATGCGTCAAGCAGTGACTCAAACCATTGATGACCCCGTGGTGTGGATTATGTCGACTCGCACTAAAATTCGCGAAGCTCTTCGGCAATGCTATGGAATAGGTGCAGATACATTTGAGTCTATCCTTGAAGGTCGAGATCCAGAGCAAGCCTTGGCCGATATTCGTCAAGAAACAACAGTGCTTGACGAAGAAGACTCTGAGGCTTCCGTAATCAAATTTGTCAACCAGATCCTTCACGAAGCTTTAGATCAACAAGCAACAGATATTCATGTCGAACCGTTGGAACATGACCTCCGCATTCGATATCGAATGGATGGGGTCCTCCAAGAAGTCCCGGTTCCCCCTCAGATTAAGCTATTACAGGAATCAGTTATCACGCGTCTTAAGATCATGGCCGATTTAGATATCGCCGAACGACGACTTCCACAGGACGGCCGTATCAACCTGGAACTCCGTGGAGAACCCATCGACGTCCGCGTTGCGACAATTCCTACGGTTTATGGTGAAACCGTAAGCCTTCGAATTCTTGGGCAGGAAAAATTCAGCTTTGACCGCCTTAATATGGAACCTCGCCAGGAAAGAGCGATCCATGACCTCCTCAAATATCCTAATGGCATCATTTTGGTCACAGGCCCTACCGGGAGTGGAAAATCCACAAGTCTCTACACGTTCCTAGCAAGTCTGAATACCGGCGACCGCCGGATCGTGACTATTGAAGACCCTGTCGAACATAAATTGACTGGTGTTATGCAAATCGCGGTAAAACCGGACATCGGCCTTAGCTTTGCTCGCGGTTTGCGGAGCGTGCTCCGTGCCGATCCCAATGTGATTATGGTTGGAGAGATGCGGGACGTTGAAACCGCTGAAATTGCAATTCGCGCTGCCCTCACTGGGCACTTGGTCTTTAGTACACTTCATACAAATGACGCGATAGGAGCCATTACGCGCTTGATTGACATGGGCATCGAGCCGTTTCTCGTTTCTTCTTCTGTTCGAGCTTTTGTTGCCCAGCGACTGGTCCGAACTCTTTGCCCTCAGTGTAAAGAGGCGACGACCCCCAGTCCACGAGAATTGGTCGAGCTAGGGTTTCCTGCGGAGGAACTTGCCCAACCTATCTATCGCCCCAAGGGTTGCCCTGCTTGTCGTAACACGGGATATCAGGGAAGAAATGCGATTTATGAAATTTGTCGCGTTACTCCCCGCCTTCAAGATGGAATTACCTCTGGAAAAAACTCGAACGAGCTGCGAAGTATCGCCAAAGAAGAGGGCATGCAGACGCTTGCGGATTACGGCTGGGAAAAGATCAAAAAAGGCCAAACCTCGATTGAGGAAGTCTTGTTGGTCACTCGAGCCGATAGCAAAGTCACCGCTGTCGAAGCCTAGCTAGCCAACTATGCCCGCGTTTGAATACACTGCTCTTGATGCATCCAGCCGACACGTTTCTGGAAAGCTTGAAGCCAATGGACGCCCGGCTGCTCTGAGAATTCTGGAAGATCGAGGCCTTCAACCCATTAAACTAACCATCAAAGAAGACGGTGCTTCAGGAAAAGCAAAGTCGTCACCATTTACTAAAAAGCTGAGTGGGACGGTTCTACTTAGCTCAAGGGAGCTCATCTATTTTACCGAAGATCTCTGTGACCTCCTTGATGCGGGTTTGCAATTAGAACCTGCGATGCAGATCATGGAAAAGCGACAGAGCAGTGAACGCATCAAATATATTGCAGGCATCATTCGACAGAATCTGCGTGAAGGAACTCGCTTTGCCCAGGCACTAGCAACAGCTTCCCCAAGTTTTAACCACCTATATTGTAGCCTCGCTGAGGCAGGAGAAGCCAGTGGATCACTTTCGCAAATGCTACGCCAACAGATTGGTTTCATGAATGCCATGTCTGAATTGCGCTCTAAAGCCACTCAAGCGTTGATCTACCCGGCCTTCATTCTCGGAACAGGGATCGTGATCATCATCCTTTTCATGACCAATCTTGTTCCTCAGCTTAAAACGCTCTTTGAACAGACAGGGTCTTCTCCCCCTTGGGTCACACAACTTCTCATTGGCTCTTCAAATTTTGTAGTAGGTTATTGGTGGCTGATCCTTTCTGTCCTGGCTGCTGCCATCATTGGCTTTTGGAGTTTTATCCAAACCAATGCAGGACGAGCGTGGTGGGATCGAGCTCGCCCGAGTCTCCCCGGAATTGGAGGAATCTTAAAAACACGTTTCCTTGCTCAATTCTCGCGAACGATGGCTACTCTTCTCAGCAGCGGCATTCCGCTCATCAACTCGCTCAAACTTGCTCGCAACGGAGTTGATAATGTTCATTACCGAGAAGCCCTTGATCAATCCATCATCCAAGTCGGTGACGGGGCTTCCCTAGCCCGCTCTCTTTCCCGAACAGGGACTTTCCCAAAATTGTTTACGGACCTTCTTGAAGTAGGAGAACGCACCGGACAGCTTGCCCGTTCCCTCGATAAATCAGGAGAACGCTACGAGCGAGAGATGGATGACCGAATCAAAAAACTGATTGCTCTCATTGGTCCAATCGTTCTCATCATCTTAACGTTTATTGTTGCGGTCGTGGCTTACTCAATTGTCACCAGTATTTTCGAAGCCATTTCAGGCCTAAAAACACGTTTCTAAAGACCGAATCGGCGCCCTTTTCAGGACTCTCACTAGGACGCAAATCCTGTAGGACAAAATCTAGTCAACCTTTAGAAGTTACAGGACGAGGAAGCAATTCAGAGACTGAGATCTATCAAGACAGAAAGGATATACACCCGTAGGGATTCGAACCCCAAACCTCCTGATCCGTAG
>JBCCKK010000249.1:0-5206 GCA_039027395.1 Verrucomicrobiota bacterium
CGTCATTTTTCTTTAAGTCGGCTAGAACCTTTTTAGGGACATCTGCCGGATCTAATACAATATGAGCATCAGTGCCCAGCGTATTTAGATCGTTTACCACCTTTTTAGTATCCAGACGTTCATTCGCAGACAACTGCTCAGGACGGGCAATTTCAGTTAAGATGACGCGGTCGGCTCCTGCGAGTGCTTGGGGAAGGCTCTCTTGAAACGTGTTTCGTCGAGTCGTATTGGAACGAGGTTCGAACAGCACCCAGAGTCGTCTTCCTGGGAATCGACGGTTGAGTCCATCGATCGTTTCAGCGATTGCCGTAGGATGGTGGGCAAAGTCATCAATGATCGTAATATCATTTGCTTGGTAGCGCACTTCCATCCGCCTTTTGATCCCCTTGAAGTTCGTGAGAGCATCCGCAATGGAATCTAATGAAATTTGATAAGTGTGGGCGGCAGCGATAACCATGGCCGCATTGTGAACATTATGCCTACCAAACATGGGAAGTTCAAAATCATGATCAATTAGTCTGAAGGATGTATGGCTTTGATGAGACTTTAAATCGGTAATGCGGACTCCCGCATTTTTTGAAAAACCGACCTCTAGAATTTGGCTGTGAGCTTGTTTGGTTACTTCCACGGCAGTAGGGTTATCTGCATTTACTAGAATCATTCCAGAGGAAGGAACGATTTGAACCAGCCTTCGAAATGATAATTTGATCTGTTCCAGGGAATCAAAAATGTCCGCGTGGTCAAATTCAATATTATTAATAATAAGAAGTTCGGGTAAGTAGTGCAGAAATTTACTGCGTTTATCAAAGAATGCAGTGTCATACTCATCCCCTTCAAGAATCCAATGAGCCTTTCCTGTATGGCGACATCCTTGATCGAAATTTCCCGGAATTCCGCCAATCATAAAGTTGGGAGATTTTCCTGCTGCTTCAAAAACCCAGGCGAGGAGAGACGTAGTTGTGGTTTTACCGTGGGTTCCTGAGACAACAAGGTTGTGAGAATCTTTTAAGAAGAAAAACTTCAGTGTCTCGGGAAGACTAAGATAAAAGTATTTTCGGTCGAGCACGGCCTCGAGTTCAGGGTTACCGCGAGAAATAGCGTTTCCGACGACGACAAGGTCAGGTTTGCAATCCACATTTTCTCGTGCAAAGCCTTCGATAGTTTGAATATTTTTGGACTGCAAAAATGTGGACATTGGCGGATAAACTGACTGATCTGATCCGGTGATGGTATACCCCTGGTCCTTGAGCATAGCTGCGACCGAACCCATGGCGGTACCGCATATGCCAATAAAATGAATGTGTTTGATTGATCCGAGCAACGAATGATTCACCTATCGGTGAAGCCTGAATTCCGCGGAGCAACTTCGCAAGGTCAAAAAAGAAATAATTTCTAAAGAATGATTCGGCGGTGGTTCTCTGGAGGAGCTGTGGAGACTCGGTTTTCTTTTTCCAGAGAATCGAGTCGTTTTTGATCGAGTGGATCGGCCTGAACCACATTTAAATGTTTTTGAGCTAACTCGAGAGTAACAGGTAAATCGGATTGGGCTCCTAGCCCATAAGCTAAGCGCAATGATTCTGTGATCAAAGGAAGTGATGATGTGGATTCGTGAAGCTCAATGTGTAGATGGGATAACGATTTATCATCTTCAATAAGAAGGCGAGGATTTTTTGAGTAGTGAGTTGAAAAGTGATAGAAGGGGGCGCAGGTGCTAAACATCTGGCTTAAGCTCGGCAAACCAGTTCCTAGGCAGTAATCGGGGAGGTCTACCGAGTATTCGCGTCCAGCAAGATTGCAAGCGAGGATTCGATGCGTTTTGCCTGGATTGAATGTTTTTTCTACCAGTCCTTTAATTAAAAGGACACTTTCATGAAGAAAATAGGTGTAAGAATCTCGCTCTTTTTCCGAAAGTTCTTCGATCTTTTGATGCCACAGACGTAATGCTGTAGGGTCATTTTGGTGTAGTAGAAATCCGACAGGCTTCATGAAAAGAAAACACCCCTAGTCGGACATGGGTCTGACAGGGGTGTTTGAACTAATAAAACGAATTTAACCTTTTTTCAGCAAAGGGAGGCCAGTCCGTGAATTCTCAGAGACGACATATCCTTCTGGTAGGCTATCGATGGCGTTTTCTTTCGCTTCTCCTGCAAAATAATAGAGGGTAACGGTCCTTCCTCCTTTAAGCTCTTGTTCGCGAGCATGCAGATAATAGGTTTTGCCACTTTTTTTGCTTTCGACACTAAATGCCATAATACTAAATCCCTTCCTCGGTTGTTAACTTATAGTTCAAACGTCTCTTAGAGGACGCCTGCATCTTTAAGTGTCTTGTATGCGCCGTTTTTGTCAATCGATTTTAATGCGCGGGCTGTGAGTTTCACACGCACATGGCGGTTTAACTCTGGAACCCAGACTTTTTTGGTGCGCAGGTTGGGCATGATCACACGCGGCGTGTTCGATGTGACGTGCATCCCAATACCCCCCAGTTTTTTAGCTTTACCACTTCGGTTGATTCGACGACCTCTCGTGGGTTTTGCCTTTGAAATATCGCAACTACGTGCCATAGGAATCTCCTCGTTCTAAATTTAGTTATTTTACAAGCAATACGTTGCGTGCTCGCTTGATTTGCCTGGTTAATTTGCGGTGCATCTTTGCCGGCATGCCAGTGACTCGACGTGGAATGATTTTTCCCTTTTCCGTCACAAACTTTTTGAGCATGTCCGGATTGTAGTAATCCAGAGTCTCAATACTTACATCGATACGACGCCTGGAAGCAGTACGATTGCGTCGACGGCGAGGTGCGTTTTTTGTCTTTTGTTTACCCATAGTAGCGGTCTTCTATGTTCGATTTAGGCCTGTCTGACCTCGTCATCTAGCGAGTTGTCGGAATCTTCAAAAAAGCCTTCCGAGGATTTCATCATTTGGGAGGTGGATTCCCAGCGGCCCCGATTGTTCATTTCCTTTTCTAATTTTGCCTGACATTCCACAGTAAGCCGGGCGAAAGGGATTGCTTCAAGTCGTTCGGTAGGAATCTGCTCACCTGACATTTCGCAGATTCCATATTCGTCCGTTTCCAGTCGCTTGATTGCTTCCTCGATTTCGTAGAGAGCATCCTGCTCTTGAGATAGAAGACTTAAAGCGAAATCTTTTTCGTAAGCGTCGCTCCCGGCGTCGGCTTGGTGCATACCGAAAGCAGATCCTGCCGAATCCGATGGAGAGCGGAGGCTGTCTTGAGCGACTCCATGCATTTGCTCGAGGATGTGCTCGCGCAATTCTTCAAGCTTTTGCTGCTGCTTCGTCAAGAATGACTTACTAAGTTTCCGAGGCTTAATAGGGGCTCTCCTGGTACTTTGAGCGAACGCGTTCTTTTTGCCTAAGATCGGAAATCTTGGTCCAGGCTTCGTTGTTGCCGTTGACGAGCCAGATGACTTTTTCTTCGTCGCGGGTGCCTTTTTGGCGGGTTTAGCCGCCGCTTTTGTAGCCTTAGACGGGCTCTTTTTAGCGGCCGCCTTCTTCTTCGCTACTTTCTTTGCTGTCTTTTTCTTAGGCATAAGAGCCGGATTTTCTAGACCAAGTCGACTCTTTTGCCAATCTAAAAATCTGATGGATGCAAATTGGATTCCTAGGTGAATCCGGCACATTCCGGAAAAAAGGTGTTTCTCGAGCTTTAATCGAGCTTCAAATAGGTGGATCGGTCCATTAATTTTTCGTAATCACGGATGATTTTCATTCCCTGATTGGGCTTGATGTCATTTCTTTTGATAGCTGCGTCGACTTGCTTTTTGAGCATGCGAATAAGTTGCTTTGGCTCGTATTGAACATCAGTTAGAACTTCGCGTATCGTGTTTCCAGGAACGACTTCTTCGATATAAAAACCAGTGGATTCATCTTCATCGAGAAAAATATGAACCTCAGGAACGGGAGCAAAAAGATTGTGAATGTCTCCCATTACGTCTTGGTATGCTCCAACCAAGAATACTCCGATATAGTAGGGGGAGCCATTTAGATCATGCAGAGCGAGATAAGGTTTTGATGTGCCATCGTTGACGAAATTTGTGATTTTGCCGTCTGAATCGCAAGTGATATCGACCAAGGTGACTTCATTGGTGGGTTTTTTGTCTAAATGGTGGATCGGAACAACGGGGAACAGCTGTTCCACAGCCCAATAATCAATAAGGGATTGAAAGACTGAAAAATTGCATAGATATTGTTCGCCAAGCTGGTCTTTGAGTTCGGCTACTTCAGGGGGGATTCGTTGGTCGCGTTCAAAACAACCAACAATTTCGTTGGCAACATGCCAAAACCAACTTTCGATTTGAGCCTTCTCTTCAAGCTCAAGAATTCCAAGTTCGAAGCGAGAAAGGGCTTCTTCTTTGATTCGTAAAGCCTCATGAAGAGTTTCTCGCCGATTTCCCTTTGAAAGCATGGATGCTAATTCCGAGATATCTTTTATGAGCTTGTGATCATTGGGTTCAGGAGCATTAGGGCGAGGGGGCCTTTTTTTGATTGAGCCGAAGGCTTCTACTATGAGAATTGAGTGATGTGCAACGAGTGCTCGTCCGCTTTCGCTGACAATGTGCGGGTGGCTTGCCTTTTCTTCCGAGCACACCTCATAGATCGTGTTGATGACCTGGCGGGTGTATTCTCCGTCCGTATAGTTCATCGAGCTGTCACCCGTAGTCCTGGATCCATCATAGTCGACGGCAAATCCTCCTCCTACATCGATAAAGTCAATATTGAACCCCATCTTTTCCAGTTTAGCATAGTAGCGGGCTACTTCTCGGACTGCTTGGCCAACTGTGACAATATCCGAGATTTGAGATCCCACGTGAAAGTGCAACAGCTTCAGGCAAGAGGGGCATTTTTTTGACTTCAGAATACGAGTTACCTCGATGACATCCGCAGTGCTAAGTCCGAACTTAGCGTCTTCCCCGCCTGAGGTTGCCCATTTCCCCACCCCTTTTGTTTGCAGTCGGATTCGAAGTCCCAATCCGGGTTTGATTCCACAGGCGTCGGCCTTTTCAAGAATTCGGTTTAATTCTTCTAGTTTTTCGATAACGAGAATGATCTTCTTGCCGAGCTTCATTCCGTCTAGAGCAAGCTGGATAAATTCCGCGTCCTTATATCCATTACAAATCAATAGGCTGTCATCGTCCTCATGAATTGCCAGGGCTGCCATCAGTTCGGGTTTACTGCCAACCTCTAATCC
>JBCCKK010000250.1:0-5188 GCA_039027395.1 Verrucomicrobiota bacterium
AAAACGCAGCATCAGTGCCTAGAGCTCAGAAAGCGCTGATGCTGCGTTTTGAAAGCCGCCTCTATTCATTATTAAAGATAAACTGCTATTGAAAATTGCAAGTTTCATTAGAGAGATTTTGTAACAAAAAAGCGGGGCAGAAGCCCCGCTTAGACGGTAAAACTGTTTAGAATGTATTCGTCGTTCTAGAGTGCTTTATAGGCAGCAATGTAACCATCTGCATTTAAACCATGCTGATCATAAAGCTGATCGGCCTTGTAAGCAGATTGACCAAATTCTCCATCAACACCAAGTGTCTTCGCTTTAAATGCTACCCCTGCGTTCACAAGAGATGTCACGACCTGAGAACCCATCCCACAGATAATCTGGTGATCTTCCATAGTCACAAGATGACCGGTTTTTTCAACAGAAGCTCGTATGGTTTCAATATCAACGCGATTTACAAAGGGATTATTGATCACGGCGGCTGACTTGCCTTCCGATTCCAATTTTTCAGCAGCTTGAAGGGCTTTTCCAACAAGAGAACCACATGTAAGGAATGTTACGTCGCTTCCCTCGCGAAGCACTTGCGCTTTACCCCACTGGTAATCTGCATTTTCAATCCAATCAACAGGGTAGTTTTCACGGCCCAGGAAGAAAATTACAGATTCTCCGACTTTTCCTTGCTTACGATCCTCGGCTAATCGAGTAATCGCCTGATACATAAAAGCCTCTGCCTCATTTGCACATGACAGATTAATCACAACCGTATGAGGGATTGGGCTTGTAGCAGCCATATAAGTTGTTCCCTGGTGGCTGGCACCATCAGCAGCATCTTGGAAGCCCACGTGTGAGAAGACTGCAATGACTGGCGATTGAGAAAGTGCTGCCATGGTAAGTGGAAGATTTCCTTTCGTTATCCCAAACTGAGCAAAGGTATCAACAATGGGAACAAATCCAGTATTGGATAACCCCGCAGCCGTGCTGATCATATTAGACTCCGCTACGCCCACATCGATGCTTCGATCTGGAAATGTCTTTGCAAAAGGCGCCATTCCCGTAGAACCTGCCAGATCTGCACTTACAGTGAAAACTGGGTAACCTTCCTTAGCCGCTTGGATTGCAGCCTTGGAAAGGCCTCCTTGAATCTTTGTTTTCTTAACACCACTGTCGGATGATGCAGGTGCTGCCGCTTTGGCTTTTTCACTCTCTTCCCAAGAAGAACGTATTTCTTTGGCCCAACTCATGATTTCATCGGGAACTGAATCACCTTCAAAGATTTCTTCCATCCAATCGATAATCTTTTCTCCATCCTTGAGTGGGAATCCATGACCACCTGAGGAAGACTCTGCTGTGGATTGGATTCCAAACCCTTTAACGGTCTTCAACCAAACAAAAACCGGTGTCTTGGGGTCGGCTTTGGCAAGCTCGACTGCTTCTTCAATTTTCGGGAAAACGGCGTTTAAATCGTTTCCATGCTCAACGACTAGGGTTTTCCAGCCTTGTGCTTCCAGAGCAGAGAATGAGGATTGCATTTCAAAGGCATCTGTACAACGTCCCGAAAGTTTCGTGTTGTTATCGGAAATGATCATAACAAATGGATTAACTTGACCTTTTGCCGCAAATCCCGGGATTGCCGCAAAGGACTCTTTTGCTTCGCCTTCATAAGAGGCCCCATCTGAAACGACACAGATTGTTGTGCGGTCACGTCCAGCAAGTTTATCTCCCATTGCCAATCCCTGTGCTTGAGGCAGACTCGATCCCAAAGGCCCATTACTAATTAATACTCCCTCAGGGTTCAAATGCGCTTCACCATGTCCAGTGAACTTACTTTCAATACTTCGAAACTTCTTCATGTCTTCAAAAGTAGTTCCATCAAATCCATAAAGTGCTCTAAGTGCATAGACTCCATTCTCGGTATGTCCTGCATCATTTACGTAGTTGTAAGCTTCATGCCAAGGGCGATCTTTTTCTGAAAACATAAGAGCGTGAATTGCCGCATTTACTTCAGCTAACGCAGCAGGTCCTCCCCAGTGACATGCGGCTCCACCAACAACCGCATGAACATTCATACATGCCACTACCGCACGTGTCGCTCTTGGATCAGCGACTTTGATAGCTTCCCCGGACTTGTTTTTCAGTTCTACAAAATACTTTGGTTCCTGATCGGGTGTATCGGCTAAACGAGATTTCCAATCAATTGGAGTTAATGCCGGAGCATCGACGGTTTCTATTGGTGTGTTATCTACTCCCATATATTTCTTTCTTTAATTTGATAAGCAGACTTTTTATAGGCGAGGGCACAAGGATGCAAGGTTTAGTGCCGATGATTCTATGCTTTTTTATACACTCTAGAGTAAAGATTCTAACGAAGCCGAGATTCACATTTTCGTTAATTTTTTCTAGCATTAACCATATATTTTTCTATTTTAATTGACGGGGATGAAAAAGAGTATCCGAGCTCTTATTGTTGATAACGATCCTGACATTCGTGAGGTTCTCCGCACGTTTTTGGAACGACAAGTTTGTGATGGTGATGAGGCGGAGGCCGGAACGGAGGGATTACAACTTCTTCGCAAAAACACGTACGATGTCATTCTGTTAGATCTAAAAATGCCCTACCTCGATGGACTCGAGTTCATGGAACAAGCCAGACTCATCGACGTTCAGGTCCCATGTATTATGATCAGTGGTCACTTCACGACCGACGACGTCCTGAGAGCATTTCGGTTAGGAGTGGTTGATATTATCTCGAAGCCCGTTAAACCCGTGCGTTTTCTTGAAGTTCTCGACGATGTTTTGCTCCGCCAGGAAGAGTCGAAACAGTCCGTAGATATTTCTGAACTCTCTACCGAACAGCGACTTCGTCGAGCCAAATATTACATTCAGCGACGCCGATTTGATGAGGCCAGGAGTCTCTTGGTCACACTCGTCGATCATGATGACAGCTATTCGGAAGCCCACATGTTGGCAGCTCTCATTTCAGAAATCCGAGGAGATTATTCGGCAGCGGAAAATGAATATAAAAAGACGCTGCTAAGTTTTTCTAAAGACAATGATTCTCAGGATTGGCTCGCACTTGCGCCTGAGGCTTAACAAGTCTTTGACCATCACATCTCTATCTATTTGAAAACAGTATCTGGAATGTTTTTCGCTAATTTTTGTTTTACTGCCTGTTTAATCGCTTCCTGCAATTCAGCATCATAGATGAGAACCTCGAAAGCTTCCTGAGCCATCGGAAGATGCTCGATCTCATTTTTCTTCAATAAATCCGAAGGAACCATTAGGAACGTTGTGTAGACCGCGATTGGATTCCCCGTTTCTTGAAGAATAAATTGGATAACCGAATTTAGACTCATTTTGGAAATCGTATGTTCTGAGAGAGCAATGGGTTCAGGGGGTGCATCCTCCTTTGGCTCCTCAAGCGGTAATTCAAGTTCAGCCGCTTTAGGTTCCTGTTCCGATTCCGGCTCGGGCTTTGGTTTTGATTCGGATTCTGGTTTTTGGTCCGACTCCTCCGAGGCCACATCTTCCATTGTGCGATCTGTAAGAAAAGCGGTTAAATTAACGGTTTCTACCGCTTTTTTCGCGTCGGATCCCTGCGTAGTTAGAAATCCAGACATTGAAATAGGTGCTTCTTCGGCGATTCCTGTTTCAAGAAACATCTTTGCCATCTCTACGGCTCCATCATCATTCTGACCGAGCCTTGATGCCAGCTCTCCGATCGTTTTGACTCCATCTAGAGCGAAGTAGGCAGACCACTGCCATCGCTTCATTTGCAATGACTGCAGATGTTCCTGACTCACTGCAGTTGCTTGTAGCACTGTGCGTATATCCATAGCTTACACCGATAGATTTTCGATTAACATAACCAGATTCGCTTGATGGTTTCGCCAGACCATAGGCACCACAAATACTGGTAATTCGTCGTCGTCTGAAAAATTCGGATGATCGCCGTCCTGCTGAACGACTTCTACGTTGAGATCGGTTCCCAGATCTTTTTTAGCATTCTCCGAGATCGCCTCGGCCATTTCCTTCATAAACTCCCTGCAGTCGATTTCGCTCACTGCTCGATTCTTTTCGCGTAGCAAGACTTCCACCATTTCTTGTGGCGCCGAAAGAATGACCCATCCATTTGCCAGGCCTGTTAACTTTACCCAGCTACATATTCCTGAATCAAAGGGGTATTGAAGCTGAACGGCAGCATCTTCAATGCGAATATTCGCCCAAGTCTCCTTCTTAAAGTAGTGCTTGGTAGATTCTACAAACGAATGAAGTGCCTGTTCTGCTGTTAATAACATACTCGTTCCCAGGTGGGTTTTTGATCAAAGCTCTCCCGAATGGGGGGGTACTCTATCTACTCTCTTACAAACTTTCAAGTCACGGGCTATTTGTTTCTTAAAAAATTTAATGTCTTATTAGATTTTTTATACTGTTAGTTTCTGCGTGAAACGTTCTGGTAGATAGTGATTTTTCGTTGCTACTGTCGCGTAAATCGTTTGAAGACTCTGGGGAATCTGGCCCCAAAATCGCTCGCTACGCTTTTGATCTAGTTCCACTAGAACATCATCGATCAGTATTAAACCCGATCGCTCTTTCGCTCCCAAAGTATTTTCTATTTCAGACAGCCGCATCGCAAGACAGGCAGATTTTTGTTGGCCTTCTGAGCCAAAGTGCCTAAGCGCCTTGTTTTCTAATAAAAGGCTCCAATCATCTCGGTGTGGTCCGAGTTCACAATTCCTCGTATTTTCTTCCATTTCCCAAAGATCTTCCTCTTTTTTCTGTAACCGTTTTTCTGTTTCTTGCGTGTAGGTAAACTCAATCTGCTCCTTAGAATCTGTAAGCGAGCGATAGTGGTTTTCTATTTTAGGAGCTAACTCAGATGTCATCTCGTTTCTATATTGAACGATCTTTTCGCAAATGGGTCGCATCTGTGTGGTCAGCACTCGCCACAGACTGCGATCTCGCTTTCCTCGCTTTAGAAGCGCATTTTTCTGCCGTTGTAGGACCATAGCTTTTTGTGAAAGCTCAAGGTATTCGGAATATTTCGCTGCCACTAAGCTATCGATCCATTGTCGTCGATTACTTCCACCTCCCGTCACCAGTTGACGGATTGATGCTGGGGACTAGTGAATGTCAGATCTCATTGTTGGCATTGCTCTCACAGTATTCGCATGCATGGTTTAGAAAGGTATCAACTTTCCATCTG
>JBCCKK010000251.1:0-5163 GCA_039027395.1 Verrucomicrobiota bacterium
CCAGCTCTTTTTCCAGAACCTGTGCCTCACTATTGTCTACATTCTCTTCAGTTATTGACGCACTGGATTCACTACAATTCAATGCTACTTCTTGATTAGTCTCTTCAGATTCTTCAACGATAGACGACAGAAGCTCATCAAGCGAATACGGAGGCGTATTCCGAGACGGTAGGCAGTAGAGTTCAAGGACAAAGCCAAGAGGTTTCCATTCTTCGCCCATTCCATCTACCCATGCCAAGTCTCTTTCGATATCAATCTGTTCCGCTTTGATTTCATTAATAACGTGATCGATGCTATGTGGACCTTCGGATCGTCCATTCCTGAATAAATAAATCTCCATAACGCACCAGATCGATTCTGATCTTGGGTAGCACGCTCGCATTGAGAATCAAGTCATCCTCGGCGTCTATTTTTTACAGGAGTAATCAAACATGGAAAATAGTAAAGAAACAGAACTTTTATTTTGAGCGATACTTCTTCCCAAACAATAGGGCAACATGGAAAAATATTCATAGCTATGATCTTGGGTCGGGCGAAATAGCGATCGCATCTGGATCTGCGTTCTAGCAAATCGATTCGAACATAATAAGCAGGTCAGAGCGTTAGGTCGTTATCGATCACCTGTTGAACACATTCCGGACCAAAGAAGAAAGGTTTGCATATCACTATTTAGCGCTAAATAGTTTTAACAACGGCGTTTATGCGATGAATGCTACCTATCCGATTATGGAATCTCACAATATAGATATGCATTGGCGTAAAAAAGCTAAAGAACTGTTCCCAGATCTTTCCTGGATTACCGATGATCCCGAGGAGTCACCCTATTATTTATGGACCGAGCTTTACTTGATATGCGAGAAGGCACACGAGGAAAAGGATGATAAGACTCTTCGAAACATCTACGGTTTCGCCGATTGGTCAATCCACCATGAAGATCAAGACACTTGGAATAGTGTGGGAGTTTCATTCTATGAGCATATCGTATTAAATGAACTCGCATACCGTGATCTGCATCAATGGGTTAGTTTAAGTGCATACAAAGCTGCTGAAACACTATTTAAAAATGTACTTTCTGAAGATAAATTTAGCGCGTTATCTCAGAGATTTGAGAACATTGAGTGACGATTCTTGCTAAGATAACAAAGAGAAGATCTCCCTAAGTATTTGCTTTGGCCTCACTTTATTGAAAAAAAGTTTTTTATGCGGAATATTCTCAGATCTCAAGCTTCATAACTAGGTGCGCGCTAGGCGCCGTATTATGAAAACACTGATCGTGGATGATTCGCGGATTATTAGGAGTGCCATAGAACGGCACTTAAAACACTTTCAACTCGAAATCGTCGGGACTGCTACCAATGGAGTGGAAGCCCTGGAACTCTTTAAGGAGCATCTCCCAGATTTTGTTACGTTAGACATCACCATGCCAGAAATGGACGGTCTCGCGTGCTTGCGAGAGATGATGCAAGTCAAACCGGAAGCTCGCGTTTTGGTCATGTCCGCCCTGACGGATAAACCCACCATTCTTAAGGCCCTGAAAGAGGGTGCGAAAGGATTTCTGGGAAAGCCGATCACTCCGGATTCGTTTAAAGAGGCCGTCCAAAAGATCATAACCGATTAACCTCCATGGCTTCTATGCAAACTCATCACGAAGACCTTAAGGTCATTGTTGATAACACGATTAACTACTTTGAAGAGGTGTGCGGCACGCCTGCTGAATGCGGGATTCCTTACTTAATGAATCAAGAGAAAGTTCTGATGGACTACAGCGCCATCATCGGAATCTCGGGAATTCGTCGAGGCGCCCTTCTCTTTACCGCACCCCGACCACTCATTCGCGAGTTGGTGGAAATTATAACGGCTTCCGATTCTCCGGAAGAACAGGATCTGCAAGACATGGTAGGAGAAGTAGCAAATACCATCGCTGGAAATGCCCGTCCTGTTTTGGGAAGTGAATTCATGATCAGTGTGCCCGTGATTATTCGGGGCGAGCTCCTAGGCATGCAACTCGCTCAGCCTGCTTCAATTGTTCCCATTAATTGGAATGCTCACCAAGCCTTCTTAATCATCGGACTCGAATAGTTATGGATAAGTCCCCCGTTAAAGGTTCGTCTGGAGTATTTCGCACTCAGATTCGCCTACTCATTCTTGCTGCGATTCTCGTTCAGTTTCTCGTCGCGATCTTCATTTTTGCTCGCGCTGTTCAGGAAAAGGAATATCAAAACCTGCGAGACCAACTTACCATTCAAGGAATTGGTTTTATTCATGAGCTTGATGACCTCAACCTCTCGGTTATTCATGACAGAGAACTGTCTCGAGGCGAATTGACCGGTCACCCGCTTTATCAAGAAAGCACGAATCGCCTATTGGAATTCAGCGAGGTGTTCTCTATTGACCCTTCTCTTCTTTACACCATGGTTCGATCTCGCGACGGCGAGCACGATTATTATTTCATTCTCATTGGAGACGGCACTTATTCGTTGCAAAAGGATGATCCCTTTTATTTGAGCGAAGAAGTGCAGCCATATTTTGATCTCGCCTATGAAACGGGGGAGATTCAATACCCGCCTGTTTATACAGACTCGATCGGCAAATGGCTCACAGTCGTCCTCCCCATGAAAGATGCGGACGGAAATGTCTATGCGATTCACGAACCGGTATTGCGTGTGGAGTTTGTCGATGCTCTGGTTTGGGAGGCCGTTTGGAATGCCATTCAATGGCCGCTAGCTATTCTGCTCATTGGATTGATCGCCATTTCAGCGCTGCTCAACCGAGTGTTTCGCCCCTTCAATGATATCGTTCAACTATTCAGAAAAAGCCGAGCCCAGGACGATATCGACATGTCTTCGATCAAAGCCACCGGAGAATTTGAAGAACTACGCAAGTCCTTGAGTTTCTACATTGATGCAAGTCGTAGTGCTAAACGGGAGACCCAAGAAATTCTACAAAACGTGCAACAGGGACTGTTTCTGTTGTCGTCCGATCTTACCATCGGCGAAATTCAATCGACCCAAACACGAAAGATTTTTGAAACAACCAAGCTGACGGGCATTCATTTTGATGCCCTCCTGAAACAGTTCGTCGTTCCCAAGTTGCACGAAGCAATCGTCGACTTTTTGGATCTTATGTTTTCAGGAACCATTGATGAGAGCACTCTGCGGGATCTCAATCCTCTTAAAGAAGTAGAATGTCACCTTCCTTTGGATCAAGGGGGCTTTGTTACCAAACACTTATCGTTCGAGTTCTACCGCGCTCAGTCTTTGGCAAACGATAGTGAGTTGGAGTACGTCATGGTAACCGTTCAAGATGTCTCTGAAGAAGTTCGTCTTGCCGAAGAATTGGCCCAGCGGAAGGAAGCAGAACAGAATCAAATGGAGCTCCTCATGGATATTCTCAAGGTTGAACCTTCTGCTTTAAACGATTTTTTTGCCGATGCCCAAGAAGCTAGTGATGAGATCAATGTTCGTCTCCGTGGAACTAAGAACGACGACAATCTTCACACCCTCGTTAACGATATCTTCCGATTAGTTCATTCCGTTCGCGGACACGCTTCCATGCTTGGCTTGCCCAATATTGAACAAGCATCACTCGAGTTTGAAGAATCCCTGGCCGAACTTCGCGAGCGGTCTGAACTGAACCCGCGTGATTTTCTCGATATTACATTCCATCTAGAGGAGGTTTCTCGGCATTTGAAACAGCTGGAAGAAATCACCGATCGATTGAGTCGCTTCCGGCCGCAGACTCCTCAACAAGACATCACCCAATCCCTATTGGATACATTTAAGTCCCTAGTGAAGGATACGGCAGCCCAACTCGATAAGGAGGCTTCACTCGACACCTCGGACTTTAAAGCCATTCCTCTCTCCGATACTCAACGACGTTTTTTCCGGGAAATCGTGATTCAACTACTGCGCAACGCGGTCAGTCATGGAATCGAACTCCCGGGCGAACGGGAGGTTTCGAATAAAAGTAGTTCCGGGAGTATTCGATTGTCGTCCCAAGAAATTTCCCCAGGTCAATGGGAAGTGATCATTCGAGATGACGGCAGAGGTATTCAACGGGAGCGCTTGCTAGAAGAAGCCCAAGAGCGAGGTCTTGAACTTTCTAACCAAGATCGGGATTCCGACAACTTACTTAAGTTGATGAGCACTCCAGGACTTTCAACAGCCGAAAACGTGGATATCTCTGGACGCGGGGTAGGGATGGATATCATCAATCAACGCGTGATCGAGATGGGCGGCTCTCTTGAAGTCTTTTCAGATGAGGGGCACTTCACAGAATTTCGTATTACCCTGAACCAAGAACTGAGCTTGAGCTCTTAAACCATGATTACTGAAAACGAACTCCATGTCTTCGTCGAATCAACGGCGAACTACTTTTCCACCGTTTCCGGAGAACCGGCCGAGGTTGGCGAACCGTGTGTTATTGTGTCCGACCTGGCCCTACTCGATGTTACCGGGATTTTGAAAGTAGAGGGCGCGTGTTCTGGTTTTGTCTTTTTGACACTCAGCTGGAAGTTGGGGCGCGCTCTTCTTTCCGCATTAGAAGAAGAGGATGACAGCAAAGAAACTTTGATCGATCTGGTGAAAGAAGTTTCTCATAACATTGCCGGGAATGCTCGAGAGCGCCTCAATAAGCACTTTGACATCTCGGTTCCGGAAGAGACGGATCCGGATGAAATTCAAAACATGAAGATGCCTCAACTCAAGTTTGTGGTCCCCATTACTTGGAACTCTTCAACTGCCTACCTTTTCCTCGCCTTGGGTAAGGCTTGAACTCAACCCCATACCGCCCTATGGAAACCTACCTTTCCCGCACCGCTAAATTCGAAGACTACTTAACCTCGACACGTCTGCTCTACCACCAGTGGAGGATTTTGGAATTTCTCGATGAAAAGAAGCCACTTCTCGATGTGGCTGCGCTTTTCTACGTTTCCGTCTCAAAGATTCGGCCCTATGTGGATGAGCTATCTCAGCTTGGCCTCGTGGAAAAAAGCATCGAATTTGAAACAGCTCCTGTCGTTACCATGGTCAACCCCAACGCCCAACAACCTATAATCGAAGAGGAACCCTTTGCTCAGCCCTTACGCCCTATTGTCGATTTCATTCTTCGAGAGAAGGGGCATGGCATGAACGGATCGCTTGCCGTTTATCAGGTTTTTATGAA
>JBCCKK010000252.1:0-5144 GCA_039027395.1 Verrucomicrobiota bacterium
CACGAAACTCGATAAAGACTCCTTCAATAATAGAGAGTTTTAGCTGATTTGACTAATAATTAGAATTACTAATTCCTAACGGATCGTGAAGGAAATTTCCTCCCAATAACCATCGCCCAGTTGTTGGCGCATTGTCTCAGAAAACGGTTCTAATTGACCGCTATTCTCCATGATCGAGCGTCTGGAGACAGCGTATAATTGAGAAGTGCTGCTTCCGGTAATGACTTCAAGTTTTTCAAAAACTCCATCGTGGCGAACAAAAAAGCGTATTCTGACGGTTCCAATAGCAACGAATCCACGAGCCTCTTCAATATAAACATACCAACGCGAACCAATAGCCCGGTAGAGTTTTTGTTTATAACGTCCTAGTTCGGTTTGTTCGGCTCCGAACGATTCGACAGGGCCTAGTTCTGCATTCCCACGAAGCATCGACTGGCGGCGCTCCGCAGAAAACGCCATGGGTGGAGCTCGGGATTGCTGGGCCTCTTGTGCCTGCTGTTGAAGTCGTTTTTCTTCGAGCAACCGTTTGCGTTCATTTTCGGCTTCTCGGGTAAATAGTGTTCCACTGGGATCTTTTGTGAGTGGGTTTTTGGGTGCAGCGTTCTCCGCATCGGTTGCTTCCTGTTTTTCTTGCTCCTCTTGCTTTTCTTGGGGTTCCTGCTGCTCTTGAGGGGGAGAGGGTTGACGCTCAATCTGGGGGGAATAAGGCGTATTCCTTAGATTAAGCGCATCGGCTTGTTCGCCGGTCAAATTGGGGAGAGCTTCGGGTCCGCTACCCGACTGCTGGGACATGGCGACGGTGTTGTCTGCGCCCTGAAACACTGCGTCTTGATTAGGTTCCTCAGTTTTTATCGATTCTGCGGTGTCGACAAAAGGGCGCTCTTGTTGTTGGTATTCAGGGACCTGAGGCCGTTCAACGAGAGTTAATCGCACCGTTTGGTTTCTTGGAGGAGGTTCAGTTTCCAACTCAAACATTTTGAGCAGCCCAGTCGCCACAAGCAGAATCACCAAAAGGTGAATCAGCAGAGAAATACCGACGAAGATGCCAAACCGTTTGGGTGTCATAAATTGGACGCCATCATGGAACAGATTTCTCTGATGCGCAAACGGGAAAAATTAGCTTAGCTTTTCGTAGAGTCCCAGACTAAGCCGTGATCCTTCAGAAGGAGTCCTTGGGAACGCCGGAGTTCGATCAAAGCTTGGTAGTAGGTAACCAGGGAGCGCAGTTCGCGGGTTCGAGCGGTTGTGGCGTCTCGTTGGAGCTGAAGCACAGTAAAGCTGGTGGAGATACCTTCTTTGAGTTTTTCTTCCTCGGCAATGGCGGTACGATCTGAGATTTCGCGAGCCTGCCGATTGTTTAAGTGTCTCAGCCGAGCATTTTCTGCGGAATGGTAGGCATCGGTGATTTGTTGAATGATTTCATGTTCTTTATCTTTGATTTGCAGTAGTAGCTGTTCTTGCTGAAGCACGGAGCGTTGCAAGCGTGCTTTTTCTGCTCGTACGCCCCAAGGAATATTTATTGAAAGTCCAACCCCCCAGTCTTCATCTCGGGTTTCGAGAATATTCTGAACGGATTCTTCAAATTCAGAATCCCTTCCTTGAAGACCAACGCGGCCGGTTAGGTCGAGCTGTGGATAAAGCTGATTTCGCCGAAATTTGATTTCGAGTCCAGAGCGTTCCGCTCGCACTAGCAAGGCCTTGTAGTCATTCCGGAACTGAAGTCCATTGCCGATATTGTATTCGGCAGCGGGGAGGGCTTCGGGTTCGGGAAAATTATCAGTAAGATTGAGGGAATCGGAAACATGATCGCCGAAATTGAGGAAGATTAATCGTTTGAGCTGGGTCTGATTCTGTTGAATGGTAAGTTCGGCAAGAAGAAGGTCGCTCATCCTTTGTGAGACTTCGCTCCGAGCCTGCGCGACATCCAAAGGAGTCATGGTTCCAAGTTCATAGCGATTTTGATTGTCGACCATGAGTCGTTCTGCGGTGGCAACGGCTTTGGCCCGTGAACGGTATTCTTCGTAGGCGAAGAGTAGATTGTAGTAGGCATTGTGAACGCTTTGAATGGTATTTTCCACCTGATGCCGGAAGTCTGCCCAGTCCGCATCGGTTTGCTTGCGGGCTGAGCGAATCCGGAAGAGTTGACTATTTGTTCCTGAATTTCTCAACAGCGGATGGGTGAAAGTGATGCCGGTAAATGTGTTATATTCGTCGCTAAAGCTATTGAATGTGGATTGAGTGTTTCGGGTATTTGCACTCAAACCGACTTCGGTTCCGGTAGCGAGCCTCTTGTTGACTCCAACTTCTGCGTCGAATCGCCTAGTCTCACTCGAGGCACGACCATCGGCGGCCTGTTGCTCAGAGGAACGCGGGGTGCTGGTTTCGCGGTAATTGACACTTGCGGTTGATGTTGGGTCGAACGCGGCTTTGGCTTCGTCAATAGTAGTTGAAGTAAGTTCAGGTGTGAGCCGTTCTAGTGCCATATTGACGTTTTCGGCTAGGGCTTTGCGCACCGCTTCTTCCAGGGTGATTGAAATCGAGCGTTTTGCTTCTCCGGTTAATGATGGAGGGAGAATTGGTTCGTCCTGCCCAAAGCCCGAAGAACAGAGGATTGCCAACAGTCCAAGTCCTGAAAAGGCCGGGAAGGCAGTCGATGTGGACAGACTATTCATGAGGAGTTGCTTCCGTTGATTCGGGTTCTTTAGTCTGATGAACCTTCAAACGTTCGAAAAGTTGCTCAACGAGTGCTTCTGTTCCTTCGCCCGTCTCTGTGGAGATAGGGATGACTGTGTATTTTGCCAGCCGTTGTTTGAATGGTTTAAGTTGCTCCTGGCTTTGTTCTAAATCGACTTTATTAGCGGCAATCAGAAATTCTCGCTCGGCAAGGCTTGCATCGTAAGAGCGAATTTCTTTGCGAAGTTGGGCGAAATCGTCAAGCGGGTTTCGTCCTTCCAGTCCGCTCATGTCGATAACAAAGACTAAAAGGGAGCATCGTTCAATGTGTCTGAGGAAATCGTGACCTAGGCCAACGCCTTCACTTGCTCCCTCAATCAGACCAGGGATGTCGGCCATCGAAAAACGGTTTTTGGTTTCATCCTCGATAATGCCGACAACAGGAGATAGTGTGGTGAAAGGATAAGGTGCTACCTTCGGTGAGGCTGCTGATAAGTGGCGGAGAAGGCTGGATTTTCCGGCATTCGGATAACCTACCAATCCGACATCTGCGATGGATTTCAGTTCAAATGCATATTGCCCGTATTCGCCATCTGCACCAGGTTCGCAATATTTGGGTGCTTTATCCTGAGGTGTTTTGAATTGGGCGTTACCGCGACCACCTCGCCCCCCGCGACAGAGAACAAATTCCTTTTCAGATTCGGTCATGTCAGCAATCTGTTCTCCCATCTCAAAGGGGACAGACCGTTCAATGGAATCTTTCGGGGCGGGTAGTCTGAGAATTACCGTTCCTGGAGGAATTTCGATCGTTTTGGGTTTTCCTTTGCGGCCGGTTCGATCGCTTCCCTTTCCATGTTGGCCTTTGTCTGCAAAATGATGTGGCTTGTATTTGAGATGGGTAAGGTTATTGAGGTGAGGATTTACCTTCACGACGACACTTCCTCCATTACCGCCGTCTCCTCCATCGGGCCCCCCTTTCGGGACAAACTTCTCGCGCCGGAAGCTGCTACAACCGTTTCCACCTTTTCCCCCGCGAGCCCATATGCGTACCCGGTCAACGAACATAAAAGACCGTTAATCTATTTAGTTTTTTTAGTAAGAACAGGTAAAAAGTGTAAAAGCTTGGAGAAAAGGTGGAGGAAAACGCTCTAATTTAAACCGGGTGCTTTCCGCTTACAATCTATCCTCAACGTAGTTCACTAAATCAGGGAAGCAATGAAAACCATTGCGCTGAGGCGGAAAGAAATGATCGATTTGATCAGGGTGGAGACGAGCAGGGCATAGAGCAGAATGAGACAAGAGAGACTCTTTAGGAAAGTAGTGGAGCGGAGACATTTGAGTGATTGAGGAGGGTTCACTCATATGGCGTGATGGTAGGTGGTGTTTAACCTGATCTTATTTTGGGATGACCATAGTCTGTCCGCCAAACAAATCATCCAGATCGTCATCTGCCTGGGCAACTTGAACGATGTTGCAAAGCGGCAGCCATTCGGCTCCGTGGGTATTGGTTGCCATGGTATTTTCAGGGACTTCACCAGTTGCCAAACCTTGAACCACTTTTGTCCGGGAAAAAGGTCCATGAACTTCTTCACCTACATACAAATAGAATTCTTCGTTCTCTGTCACTTTAACTTTCGTCGATTATATAAATGTAGCAGAGAATCGTAGTGCCATCAATTATCAACGATTATATTAACGCCGAAAACCGAAGTTATAAGAAATGCTTCTTTTTTAATGATTAATGATTCTGTCGGTATTCCAAATAAGGCATCAAGGTCCGAGAGGCTAGCCAGGTAAGAAGTGGGGTTGCAATGAGAGTGGAGGGTTCAGCTCACCAGTTTGAGAGGTAAAATGTGAGGCAGATCATGCTCACCACATAGATTGCAAACACTGTAATTGATCCGAGGCTGAGTAGAAAACGATCAAGGCGACCGAGAGCCATTCCACAAGCTCCTCAGAGAGACTCACTATCGCACTCGCAGTCCATAGGACATATAGAAGAAGAACAATTCGAGTATTGATGAGGGTGCTTCGACGGAATTGTATTCTGGCAGGCTGATTCTTTATCCGGTGTGCTGTGTTGTTTTCTTTGAGTCAACTCATAACTCATTTAGTCAATGTACATTTCTAAAATAGTCGATGGTTCTTACCTATACCCAAAGGGCTCAGAATCTGAGCAAGCCTAGTGCCTTCTACAATGACCGATCTTCCCCAGGAGGGTGTCCCCAAAATTTTCGGTATTGCTTAGAGAAGTAAAGAGGATCCCTGAATCCTACAGCCTCTGCGACTTCTTTGACCGTTTCACTATTTTGGTTAAGAAGTAGTCGTGCTTCGCGCATGCGAAGTCGTAAGAGGTAGTCGGTAGGGGCAAGGCCAGTGATTTGTTTGAAGGAGCGTCGAAAGTAGATGGCGTTTAAGTGAACTTGCTTTTGAAGCCTGGAAAAAGCTTCGGGGTCAGGACAAAATTTCGG